>JAIBBZ010000011.1 GCA_019694435.1 Pirellulales bacterium | reverse complement strand
CTATGCGATTTGGCGCGAGCGGTACTTTGTGGAGCGATTCTCGTTGTCACAATTGCACGCTGTTCTGAAAGCTTTGTCGAGACGTTTGGGGAATATAACGTCGGCGACATTCGATAAATTACGTGACCCTTGGACGAGTCAGAACTGGAGACGCGATACTGCCGAGGCACTGGAACTTCTCCTCGGGTTATTGCGCACCCGCGCCTCGGCGAACCCCGAAATCAGAATGCTATTGCAACCGCACCAGAAGGTCACCAAGGACCTGGCGAAGCAGGTCGAGCGCGTGACGGAGATTATCGCGCATTCTAATGTCCCGCTCGTCTCCCGCGTGCAAATCAATCTCCAAAAGCCCGAAGGCGACCGCACTCCCGACTTGCTCTACGCTCTGCGGCTCTATCTCACTGGTGACGATGGGGCTAACGCAATCCACATCAAGAGCATCTCTGACAACGATGACGACTGAGTAACAGTAAGGAAGTTGGCCATACCGTCGAGTGGTGAACGCGGCGATAACCATGTGTCAGATCTGCGTCCACGAGCACACCGCCGCCTCGGGGGCGCTCGCATCCGGTATTTCCGAAGAACTGATCCGATCTTAGATCGGTGTCCCCGCGTGATCCATCAGTTCCTGATATTTCTGGGCGAACAGTTGTAGTCGACGCCAGCGGTCGCGCGCGAGTGCGACGTCGGCCGGGTCGAAGGAGAGCGTGAAGCCAACGGTGCGGGCGTGCCGGTCAAGTTGCTGCTCGCCGGTGGCGCGTTGGCCGTAGATCCCGAAGTCACGAAGCAGGTCGGGCTCGGCCACCAGGTCGATTTCGCGAACCAGGGAGATGGCAATCCCGCGATAGTGTTGGTCGTTGATCCAGTTCAGTACGTCCCGTAGCGGCACGGAGAGCTCCGGGGGCCAGAGGCTCCAGCCGAGGATGCAAATGCGCTCGACGCTGACGCCCCGATCGAGCGCCTCGAAGTTTGTCCGCAGACTGTGCTCGCCGGGAAGATCCCGCCAATAGGCCTCGTTGACGACCCATGCGACGGAAAGGTATTCGGTGACATCCGGACTGCGCAGCAACTCCGCGTAGGCGGATCGCCACGTCTCGGTTTCCCGGAAGACGATCCGTCCGGCGACCAGCTCGTCGACCTCACGACGGAGGTTGGCAATCTTCAGTGTGACGAGACGGCGAAGCAGCGGATCCGACAAGCGACTGAGCGAGTCGAGACGCTCTCGGAGTTCGTCGATGCCGAGGTCTGAATCGAAGTCACTCACTGCTCGATCGGTTTTCATTTCGTGAGGAACGTGGGATTGTGCCGTCAAGGGCCAGGCGACTGTCGCCACAACGAGCCAGAGGCCGATGAACGCGGCTGACGGGTCGCGAGCGACGATGGCGCTGATGATCAAACTGACCGCAGGCACGAGCATCCCCCATCGCAGACGATTGCGAGTTTGCATGGGCCAAATCAATGAGGTGAAACGTTTGGGTCTCACGCATTGACCATAGCGTGCCGGGATAACCGGGCGCAAGGAGTCAAGAATACGGCATCGATTCGGCCCACTTATGGTGCGAAGGTGGACCGTAATGGGCTGGGCGACCAGCGTCCCAAAATGGTGGAATGGCAACGAATGCCCGTTTTGCCCCGCGATGAGATACGAACTAGCCTGCCTTGGTCTCCTTCCCAGTGTCAGTACCGAGAGAGTGAATGCGCTTCAGCACCTGCGTGACTCGTGCTCGGCTGACGCCGAGGTATCGGGCGAGTGCGGCCCGACTTTCGAATCGGCCGGTGTCGAGCAACGCTTGGTAATGGCGGGCGAGCCGCAGTCCCCGGGGCTGCTTCTTGCAGTGTGACGTGGAGTCGCTATCCTTGGCGGAAGCAGTCGCCCACGGGTGAAGGACGATCACGGGAGATCGTCGTAAGTGGTTGATAGATAGGAGCCCGCGTTCGACGAAGTACGGTTCGAGTTGCGACAGGCTCGGGGAGCTTTCTCGGTTTGCGGAACCGCCGCCGACCGTAGGGTTTACAGAGAACGCCGAGAGCGAGAGCCCTCGGCGTGTTGCGTTTTCCGACCACGCCGCAACGACTTGCGGCGCCTCCGTCACACGGCGAGAGTTCTCGATTTCCGCCCGCCGCGCTCTCCGGCAGCAGCACCCGGCCCGCCCCATTGCCCGAACTCTCGCGCTCTCGGTTTAACTAGGGCCGTTGGGTTAACAACCTGGTTGGGTGTGCCCCGCAAGATGCGCACACTTCTGAAGAGTATGCGCTCCCTACGTGGTCCAACCGGTGTTCAGAGGATCTCAAATCCGATCCGCCGGAGATAGTCGTAGGTGGAGTCGTAGTAGCTCCCATGTCGCGTGGGGTCCGTGGGCTCCCCTTCCGGAACGACGATCACCATTCCTTGGCGGGCTCGCGTGAGCAGGACGCGGTAGGCGTTCTTGAGGTAGAACTGCCGTTCGGGTTTGCGAATGCGATTCCACCGCTCACCGACGAACGACCAATGCTCCCAACCGTGGCCGACGTGGCGGAAGTCGGCGTCCCAGGCGACGCAGGCGTAGTCAAGTTCCAGCCCCTGCACGTGGAACTCGGTCGCAACATCCTCGAGATAGTACGATGATCGGACATCCTCTTTACCGTCGAGGAACCAATGGACGGGGTCCATTGGCGATCGAACATCGATTGCATATGGCTTGAGTCGTTGGGCCTGCGAGGACACCACAATGCCATACCGTTCGCTGCCTCGGGCCATGCTGCGCAGCCATTGCTTAGCCGCGGGCAAGCTGCGAGTCAGCACAATTGGGTAGCGTTCGTGAACGGAGCTAAGGGTCTGCGCTGCCGCGTCCGCGTCTAGGTCGAGGATTTGCTTGACCAGGAGCGATACGTTCTCTGATCGGAACGAACGCATCGATACACCGAGATGCAGCTCGTCGCAAATCGACACTCTTGGCAAAGCAGCCACTCGCTCGAGTAGCTGGCCTGCGGCATACTCGGAATCTGTCAGCCGAGATGAGATGTGCACGTGCCAATGATTGTATGAGCGCGTCACTGATTCGATCCATTCGCTGATGCCAGCTTCGCCAGTGTTGATTTCTTGGCCGCCACCGACGAGGCAGACCATGACCGCCCAATCTCGATGTCGGTCGAGGCAGGAGATCAGAAACTCGGGCTCAGACATGCTGAAGTTCGTCCGTCCCTTTTTCTGTCTCATGAACTTGGACGTCTGATCAAGATTCCACGCCCGCTGGGCTTCATCGAAGAGTGCAACGTGCTCTACGGGTGGCCGACCCTGGTCGACGAGGCAGTCGTCGCGAAAGTGGTGCACATTCTGGATGAAGGCCTTAACTTCGCTGCGCGCCGCACCCTTGCCCACAATTCTCCCATGCTCTCTTTCGCGTTGCACCTTGTCACGTGCGAGCGCTTCGCGAAGGATCGCGACAAGTGGGCCATTGCCCGAGAGGAAGACACTGTACAAGTCTGAGTCCTTGTCCGTGTATTGCGTCGCGACATTTAAGCCGACCAGCGTCTTGCCGGCGCCGGGAACTCCCGTCACGAAACAGATGGACTTGCGCGTACGCGCCTGCGCTTCAACAATAATTCGTGAGATAGCATCGGAGGTGACTGAAAGGTTCGTGGCACTGGCATCACTTCGCGAAATGTCAGCGACCGAGTGACCACGGTAGAGGGCCGTCGCAGCCTCGATAATGGTTGGCGTCGGGCAATAGCGGCCGCGCTCCCACTCGCTGATATCGATAGCAGGCGCATCGGCGATGTCGAGCACAGTACGGATGACATCGCTAAGCAACTCGGGTGAAGTGGATACGGGATACAGAAGCCGATCTTTCTGATGTGCCATCGCGGGCACCGGATATATCGGCGGGGCTTCTGTCGCAATAAGCACGGGCGCGACGAAGCAGCTGTGGCTGGACTCGTGGAAGTTCTTCAGGTCGAGAGCATAGTCGTACACTTGTTCAATGCCACGCGAAGTGAATTGGCGCTCTCCGACCTTGAACTCGAGCACGAACACTACGTGGTCGATGATAGCAAGGACATCGATTCGCTTGCCAAGGCGTGGAACAGAAAACTCAAAGTATACGGCTCCGCGCTGGCGGTAATCGCCGAGCACGTTACGGAGGAGATGCACTTCACTGATCCAAGCATCACGTTGAGGAAGTTCGATTGCGAAGTCGCTGCGCTCAACGAGTTGGCCCAGGATGGCATCGGTCGGCGAATCGAGAAACGATTCGATCGAGGCTGAGTATCCCGCACGATTCATCTCACCAGGCTACCCGGCCGCATGAGATAGTTCGAGGGGCGACCTTGGCACCCGTCCTACGTCCGGCAGCTTCGGCCGCGCGCACTGAGACCGTCGCAGCACTGCCGCATTCAGGGTATGGGGTCGCCAGGTGGGTTTTCCGACGTGCGCCATGAGAACAGAGCCATCCAGAGGTCTCGTTGTTTGTTTCAGCATGGGGTAGCGTAAATCGCCCGAAGCTATCGCGCCTTCACTGAATGGCGAGCTCCCAGCGAACGATTTCGTCAGCGATGACCAGTTCGATCGGCTGCTGGCGGCCTGGTTCGGCAACCTGGCGAGGGTGCTGGCCCCGGGGCGCGGGTTCTACATCTGGGGCGGCTATGCCAACTGCGCCAACTACCCGCCGGTGCTGAAGGCCTGCCAGCTCTATTTCTCGCAGGCCATCATCTGGGTCAAAGAGCATCCGGTGCTGACCCGCAAAGACTTCATGGGCAACCACGAGTGGTGCTTTTACGGTTGGCGCGAAGGGGCGGCGCACGTGTTCTTGGGCCCGAACAACGCGACCGACGTGTGGTCGGTCAAGAAGGTCAACCCGCAATCGATGGTGCACTTAACCGAGAAGCCGGTCGAGCTGGCCGTGCGCGCGATGAACTATTCATCGCGGCCCGGCGAGAACGTGCTCGACCTGTTCGGCGGCTCCGGTTCGACGCTGATCGCAGCGGAGCAGACCGGCCGTAAGGCGTTCTTGATGGAACTCGACCCGCTGTATTGCGACGTGATCGTCGAGCGGTTCGAGAAGTTCACGGGCAAGAAGGCCCAGCGAGCTTCGCAGCTCGTTCAATCGTCGTCCTGAGGTGCCGGATGAGCACGCGCGCGAAAGAACTCCGCGATCTGCGGCTTGGACGCTTGCCCCTGGGCCGTCTTCAGCACCAGGTCGACCAACAGGTCGTCGGTGGCCTCGATCGAGTGGCCATTGATTTCCAGGAACAGCAAGGCGGCCTCCAAGCCGACCCGTTTGTTGCCGTCAACGAACGGATGGTTCTGCACCAGGTGAAACAGATAGGCAGCGGCCATTTCAAACAGGTCGCGGTGCAGATACTGCCCCCCAAACGTCGCCTCCGGCTGCGCGACGGCCGACAGCAGCAAGCCCACGTCACGCAGGCCCTCCGAGCCCCCGTAATTCGCAATCTGCTGGGCGTGCGTCTCCAACACGTCATCCAACATCAGAAACTGAGGCACTTGAAGTTACTCCGCCAACTTCTTGAAAGCCTTGGCATGCTTCGCGTTGATCTTCCGCCGCGCCGCCCGGACGCGATCCTTGTTGGGAGAGGTTCCCACCGGCGCCACGATCATGGCGCGGCCGTCGGTGGTGATTTCCAACGGCGCCTCGGGACTGATCTTCAGCAGATCGAGAATGGGCCGGTCGATGACCAGGGCCCAGCTGTTACCGTGCTTGACGAGGTTCTTGATCATCCTAGGTTCCTCCGGGAGTTGATCTACCAATGGTATACCATTGTAGCACCGACACGGCGACGTGACAAATGCGCCTCGACCGCAGCGCCCTCTTCCGCGGCGCGCCAAGGAGACAACGGCTCGCTTTATTCCACCGTCGTGGCCACGTTGGCCCCCTGTGGCGGCGTCGTTCGACGGGCGACCAATTTGGCCAGCCACGAGAAAGAGGCCCGCCGTCGGGCCTCGTGGGCGATTTGGACGCCAAGCGGAGCGCTAGGCCACGGTGAACCGCCCGCGATCGGTCTTCTTGAACCGGGCCTGATTCCCCTTGGTGGCGATCTCCCGCAGGATCGCGCTATAGAGCGTGGCGTGCGGCGTCTGGCCGTTGGGACTCGACCAATAGCCCTTCGCTGCCATCGCCTCGATCATCTCTCGGGCGTTCATCGGCTCCTTCGATTCGCTCAAGACACGAATCGCAGCGTCGATGGCGCTGGCGCGCTTTTCTTTGGCGGGCTTGGCGGCCTTCGTCGCGGGGGCCTGCTTCGCGTCCGGCTTCTTCGTTTCGGGCTTGGCGGCCTTCTTGGACTTGGGTTGAGTCGTCTTGGCGCTCATCGTTCGTCTCCTGCGGGAATCTGCGGCGGTGCAACGCGGGCCCGGCTGCCGCAGGCCGGACGACCCACCAGTTACCTCGAGTGGCCCGACACATCCAGCGAATTGTCAGGCCCGTGTTGGAGAAGCTTCGGCTGCTTAAGGATCGTCTGAATCATGGCCAGAAACCCTGATGCCACACTGCCAACAGGCGGATTGAACCCCAGCGCGCTGGTGCCGGCGGACCTCGCCCAGATGCTCAGCCGGGCCGGCGGCCAAGGGGTGTCCGTGGTTGCCCTGCAGGCCGATCTTGCGGCCGGTGCGCCAGCCAACGCCGACGGCACGATCAACCTGGTCCATTACGCAGCCTGGCTCGTGCGGGAGATGGAACGTGATTGACCCCCGAAAAGTCCGCCCCGGCGAGCTGTGCCGCGTGCTCAATTCAACCCCGCTGGGCGAGGTGATCGGCGAACCTGCGTTGCGTCGACATCGCACCCGCGCCGGCATGCGAATTGGCGACGCCCGGCACGTCGACCTGCTGCGCTACGTCGCCTGGCTGGTCCAGCAGCGGCACGCGCCAAAGGCTGCATCGCCGGCCGCCTCCAATCCGGCCATCGACCTGGCGGAGGCAGCTGCAGGCGCTGCTGCCCTGGGCATGGGCAGGAAGCATCCGCATGGTCACGGTCAGAAACTCACCAACAAGCAAGAAGCACTGATCGCGGCCCTGTTGACCGAGCCGACTTACGCGGCCGCCGCGGCCAAGGCGGGCGTGAGTGAAACCACGTTGTACCGCTGGCTGCACCGCTCCGACTTCCGCTCCGCCTATCGCACGGCCCGTCGCGAGATGGTCGAGTCAGCGATCGGCCGGTTGCAGGCCGCCACGGGCCAGGCGGTCGAGACGCTGGTGGTCGTAGCCCGGCAGGGGCGACGCGACTGCGATCGGGTTCGTGCGGCCGTGGCCCTGTTGGAACACGCCATGCGCGGCCTGGCCGAAGGCGATCTGCTGCGCCGTGAGGGAGAAATCACCGATGCCACGCCCATGGGCGGCGACGACGTGATCCGCGCCTTGACCCAGCGACTGCGGCAATTAGATCAGGCCGATCTGCCGACGGCAGAAAAATCTCGACTGACCGCCACGCTCGCCGACGCCCTGTTGCGGGCCATCGGCGTCACGGTCCTCGATGCGCGCCTGGAAGCCCTGCAGAACGTGTTGCTTACCCGAAAGGATCAAGCATGAGTCTCAAAGCCGTCGCCAATCACTATCCGCTGCTCACCCCCAAGGAACGGTTTCAGTTGATCTTCGCGGCCGGGGACCGAGGGGACCAGCCCGAACAGAAACGCCTGTGCAACTCAGCGCGCAGCATTCACCTGGCGATGCCCGACCATTCGCCCTGGGCCCACGCGTACGATGAGCTCGCCCTGACGATGTTCCTCGAACTCTTGGAGGACGCCGCCGAGCATCGCGACGCACTGCACCGGTGGGTCGAGGAAGACGAATCCCGCGGCAGTCGCCAAGACGACGCCGAAGGGGACGAGGAATCGTCCGAGATCGCAGACGACGAAGAAGAGGAATTGCCGGAAGACGTCTGGTTGAACCTGTACCTGTCCCAGGGATTTCTTCTGCGGACGAAGCTAGCCGGCTGGCAGCTGTTCTGTGAACGCTTGAGCCTGCCTCCGTTTGCTATGTGGCAACTGCTGCCCGGATACAAGCGGCTGCAGATCGCCATGCAATTGGTGGAAGACAACAAGTTCCGCACCGCGCCGGTGTTTGCGCGAGAGGGCATGCTGCGCTGGCTGGGCCGGATTCGTCCGAAGGGGGAGCCCAAGCCCACCGACGAGAACCTGATCAGCCCCGAGAGCATCGCCAATTCGCTGGAAGAAGTGTTCCGCCAGCGGGCCGCCTGGTGGGGCGCCTAGGCGGCCGGCGGTGGCAGGAAAAACTTTCCGATCTTCTGCCAGCTGCTCCCATCTGCTGCCATTTCGGCTCGATCTCGCCAACCAGCGATGGTGGCTAGTCGGGCAAGCCAGCAGCGCGTGAAAACCCACCCAGTTCCTGTTCACGGGGTTCGTGTTGAGTGGAGGGCTGCTTGGGAAGCGAGGTAACTGTTGAAGCGCAGGCTTCGATTCGTTCCCGCTTCCGAAAGGCAACTCCTCGATGTACGTCACTCGCAATTGGCACTTGGATTCGATGAAGGTTCTTACGCGCAGCGAAATTACCGCGGTACTCACCGATCTTGCCCGCAAGGCCAAGCGTTCGCCCAACGCGCGGATGAACCGCGTCGTCTTTCGCCTGGCCGCTTGTGTCGGCCTACGCGTTTCGGAGATTGCCGGCTTGCGACTGGTGGATGTTTGCACGACCGGCTCGCGGCCGCACGTCGTCGTCCGCGCCGAGACGGCCAAACGGATGCGGCCACGTCGGGTGCCGCTGTGGTGGGACGCCGGGACGTTGGCCGACCTGACGGCGTGGAAAGAGACACGTCGACGCGACGGCGCGCAGGCCCGGGATCCCTTTCTCTGCTGTCAAAAGTCTGGCCGCTACGGCGCGCCGCTGGCCCGGCACACGCTCCGCCGCCGCTTTCTGACCGCATGCAAGTGCCTCGGCCGCGAACGCCTCGGCACGCTCACGATCCATTGCGGCCGTCACACCTTCATCAGCCACGCCCTGGCGGGTGGGCGAACGCTGGCGGAGGTCCGTGCAGCGGCCGGCCACTCGTCGATCGTGACGACCAGCCTCTATCTGCACGTGGCGGTCGAGGACGAAGGTGATCTGGGGGAGCTGTTTGCGTAGGTGGATAACGCACAGCCGCGGCTCGACATTTGGAGCGGACGAATACAGCAGCCAGCGGCCCGACAGCGTATCGGGCCAGCGCACCCTGAACGAGTTCGCGAAAATTTTTGGTCCGGGCATGCCCGGACCAAAAACCCTAGTTTCCCAGCATTCCCCCTGGATCAAACTTGGGGGCAGGGTCAACCCATCCGCTCCCTGGCTTATCACCTGGTCCAAGAACCGGGGTCCACTGCACTTGCCACCACTCGCTTGTTATAGTCACGTTGAGCGCAAGGCCCTTCTTGACCTAATGTGGCGTAATACCATGGGAGATTGCCTTCACGTCGAAATCGTAAAGGTAGCCAAGCTGTCGCAGGACATTCGCCTGCAAATGTATCGCCTCATGAACTCGTACTTTTGCGGAGTATCAAAGGACATTTTCTTGCGCGACTTGGGCGACAAGGAATGGGCACTGATCCTGTGCACGGCTGACAGACGAGTCCGTGGATTCGTCACGATTCGCTCATTTTATGCGAACTTAGGAAATCAGCCCGTTCACGTGCTCTACACAGGCGACGCCGTCATTGCCCCAGAGCATTGGGGGCATCACGGCTGGCTGCGATTATGGGCACGTCACATGTTCGGCTTGGCTCTCTGCTCACAAGCGATTCCGACCTATTGGATCATGCTGACCGCTTCACCGCGGCTTTATCGAATGCTTCCGGGATTTTTTTGTGAGTATTATCCTCGCGAATCCTTAGACATTCCCAATGACATCCGAGGCCTGCGAGATGATGTTGTGAATAGTCGATTCCCTGGTCAATTCAACTCGCCTGTAAACCTCGTAATCCCCTTTACGCCAACGCCTGTGAGAGAGCCCGAATTGGCACGCATTGAAGCTGGTCGCGACGAACACGACAGTTTTTTTGTTCGCGCGAATCCAGGATATCTCGACGGAGAGTTTCTTGTGTGCATTACCGCCATTTCATCCGGCAATCTAACGGCTCTTGGAAATCGCTTGGTCGGTGCCGATGAACGCCTGCCAGTCTCGCCTGGGTGAGCATCGTACCTTGACCTGAGAGCAGACATATGACGTGACGGTGATCAGCCACGGGCGATCAGGATTCGCCGCGTACCTCACAACGAAAGTCCTCATACTTGCCTCGCGCATTGCGAGGGATGTCCTCGACGTACCGAATGCTCAGGTCAAACTCGAAGCCAACTGCCTTGGTGACCCATCCTCGCAAAAGCAGCTCTTCCTGAGCGTCGAGAGGACGCGGCATCACCAAGCGAAGCTCGGCTTGGCTAGTCGTTTTCTGCACCAACTGAAATTGTTGTATCGGTGGCATCTCCGCAGTCGACGCCCCGTCGAGATGTAATGCGGGCCACACGTGCCGTCCGTCGGGCAAGATCGCCATGTTGCGAACTCGCCCCAAGATGCGTTTGAGCACCGGCAAGCCCCGACCACATTCGCATCGATCTCCGAGTTCAGCATAGTCCCCGATCTCATAGCGAATCAGCGGCATGGCGAAATTGTGCAGTGAGGTCAGCACAACGCGCCCTACCTCGCCGGGTTTACAGGGCTTTCCGGCGTCGTCCAAGAGTTCGAGGAGCACGTTTTCTGCCATAACGTGGTAATGCTCGTTTCGCGGGCATTGAATGGCAAGATGGCCGAATTCCTCAGAGCTGTAGACGTCCACCACAGGGACATTCCATACGTCGCGGCAAATTTTCCGAACTTTCCTGTCGCACACTTCGCCGATCGTGCGTGCCTCGCGTAATGTCGGCAAGGTCAGATTCTTCGCCGCAAAGGTCGATGCTAATGCGATTAGATTCGACGGATACGTCAATAGGTAGTTGGGTTGCTCGGCGATTAACCACTCGACCTGTTGATCGATGGGCGTGTGAATGTCCAGGGTTACGGCTGGCCCTGTGCGGACAATGTCGATCGTCGCGTTGCCCCAGTTCGATTCACGTGTCTTGCGCACGTCAGCCGTATTGTCGGCCGTTGCCCGAATCGCGGCGAGCTTCCCGCGCAAATCGCGGCTATGCCAGATGTGCTGACGCAGGGTGAAGGCACTCCAGAACAGTCGGGTAACAGTTGTGCCCAAAGTCACGACGGGCATCCCCGTGGATCCGGAAGTTGCGGTCTGGGATCGAGGACCATGTTCCTTCGGGCCGCGGGGACAATGGAGCGAACTGCCAGCCCGCTGCACGTCGTCCCGGGTGAGCAGCGGAATCCGAGCCCAATCGTCGAGCGAAAATGAGCTCGAAAGGACGATTCCTGCGGCGGCAAATCGCTCGCGATAAAAGGGTACATGTTGCTGGGCAAACGGCAGCAGACGGGCGAGCTGGCCGACCTGAATGCTCAACAGCTCAGCGGGCGAAAGCCATTGAGACTGTTCGAGCTGGAACTGTACGGCCAACAACTGGCATGCGCGTGGATTCGGAATTGCCGGCCAATCAATTCCAGGCACAGAGGAGACCACATGCAGCATCCGAAAACCTCGTATCTCTAAGGAACATCCGGTCTCTCGGCGGGGACCATCCCACACTCAACCGGCCTGCGACAATAAGTCGCCCGCACTTCCCGAGTGGATTTCTTTCTTGCTTTGGGGCCTTGCCAGCGGTATCACACGCGATTGCTGGCAGCGCTCGCGCTGTCCAGTTTGGTGTGGATTAGCGTTGACTGATCATTCTACCAAGGGGCAGGACCGTGAGCCGCCTGGGGCGTACTCGGCGAGTCGCGTCGCTCAAGCACCGCCGGATTAGCATCGAGCCCTTGGAGGCTCGCCAGCTTTTGGCCGTGGATATGTCCTTCAATGACGGCCAGTTGCGTTTAGACGCGGATTCTGCCAGCGACGTCGAAGTCGCCGTGGTGGATGGACTCGTCAAGGTCAATGGCGCCGACCCAACCTTTGGTGAGCTCGCCGCGGCGAGTGTTACCAAAATCCGAGTTGGCGGAGGCGACCCCAATGCGGTAAACCTCGCGCCATTGCTTCACGGCATGTTTCCCAATCTTGAGTCAGCGGTCGTTGCGCCGACGGGCCGGCAAGGGCTCGATTTGTTGCGCTATGAGCGATATGCGACGGCGCTGTGGGGCGAGGATTGGGAATCAGCCAGCGGTCTGTCGATCGAGTACGTCCAGCAGCAGGTAATTGCCAACACCTGGGTGCAAACGATCGATAACAGTTTTCTGCCTGCTGTCGCCGATTTCATTGGGCCTGAGTTTTTCCAAGATTGGTTAGATACCAGCATTGCGGGTACCGACCTCGCGTCGATCGATGTCACGACTTTGAAATGGTTCCAAGTCGCCGATAGCCCAGGAGCCTTCGCCAACTCCCGTCTTGCCGGTTTACCTGCAGGTAAGGGCCCCGCCGACTTTTTTGAGATTGAGGGCGGAGTGGCGATGCTGCTGAGCACCGTCGAGGGAACTGAAATCGCCGCGGGCGAGATCCCAGGCCCGGACCCAACCTCTGGAGAAGGAGGGTCGCTGGAAGCTTGGTACGACCCCAACCCGTTGTACGAAGACGATGGCGAGGTCTTGATTACGGTCAAGCACTCGGGCGCCGAGTGGATCGAAGGCTTCAATTTCGACTGGACAACCAAGCAACTGACAGCGACTTTCGATCCCAGCCCGTCGATCCCGGACGATTACATTGGACACCATGGGAATTTGAGTTGGAGCGATTCGTCGCCGCTGGACTCCGATGGCCCCGAGGGGGATAGCCGCGTCTTTGCGATCCCGATCGTCGACGATCTACTGATTGAGTCCGACGAACAGTTCATGATCGAGTTTGACGAGGTTCAGTACAACGATCCTCCAGAAGATCCAGATGCGGCGGAGGGAATTCCGACAAGCCCGCCCGGCAATCTAACCATTCAGATTCGCGACAATGACTCGCCCAATGCGGTCCGAATCAGTGACATGACAGGCACCGAGGGCGAGACCAAGCCCTTCGTGGTCTCCCTTTCGGCGCCGCCGACCAGCCCCATTAGCGTCACATGGGTGATCAGTACCAATCCGCCCACGCCTTCTGCCACTCACATCAGCGACTACCGCCTCAGCCAAGGGGGCGGAGCAACTTCCGGCGGGACCATCGTGTTTGGTGTCGGCGAAACGTCGAAGACGATTGACGCTGAATTGATCGACGACTCGGCGATTGAGGACACGGAATACTTTGAGCTCATTCTAACTGGCGTCTCCGGTAATGCGACGATCGCCGATGACACGGGGCTGGGCACCATCATGGACAATGATACCCCGCCCACGGTCAATATTAGCGACGCTGTAGGCTTTGAAAGAGACCCCGGCGATCCAGTCGGCTACGCGGTTTTTCGCGTGACTCTCTCGCAGCCGTTCTCGGCGCCGATCACCGTTATCGCCACGACCAGGAATGGCAATCCACTTGATCCTCCGGCCATTGGCTTTGCGCCTGGCGACGATTTCCGGCATCGAATTGAGTACCCGATCACGTTCGCGCCCAATCAAACGGAAGCCGAGTTCCCTGTCGAGATTCTGTACAACGATGTCCCTGAGTTCGACGAGTACTTTTACGTTGACTTGTCCATTCCCGAGAACGTCGAAGAGGGGGATCTGGAGGGCAGAGGGAAGATCATCGATGATGACATGAATGATGACGAGGAATCGTCCACGGACGACCAACTCTGCGGATGCGGCGAATCGCAAAGCGGAGTGGACGCCAATAACGGCACTTCGGGCACTTCGTACGGCGGAATGAGTTCGCAAAGCGACACCAATCCGCATCCCATTTTCGCCTTACGCTCAAACATCCCTTCGACGCCAGGCAGGGTTTTGGTTGCCTCGAACGCATCGGTCAGTGTTGGTAACTTGCCGACTGTCACCGCTTACTACCAGGACGCCGTCGGCAGCACGGCAACCAGTTTCCGTTTTCCGCTCCAAGTCGACGCGACCAACTTGCCCACAGGCGTGTACGACTGGACGATGGTCGTCACGTACGTGTTCGTCGATGCAGGGACTGGCCTGAACGAACAGGTGTTCACCAGTACCTTCACCGGCAAGCGAGTCATTGTCAATCGCCTCAATAGCGAGTTTGGGGTTCGTTGGTGGGTCGATGATCTCGATTTCTTGATCCCTGACGAAGATGGCGTCGGTGTGGTGTTGGGGAATGGGGTTGCCAAGTTCTTTGAAAAGGCATCAGGGAATACCTACAAAACCCCTGCGAGTTGGTTTGACACGCTGATCAAAAACATTGACGGCTCGTACACGCTGACTTCCCCCGAGGGCGAGCGGCGCGAATTCTCCGCGGCTGGTCTGTTGCAGAAGCGCGTGGATCGTAATGGCAACGAAACGGTCTATTCCTACATCGATGCGGACAATGATGCCGTCGTCGACGAGCTGTCGACGGTTGTCGATCCTTTCGGCCAAGTGCGCGGTTATGCTTATGAAACAGCCGCAGGGCCACAATTCGGAAAGATCAAAACGACAACCGATCACGCCGGCCGGGCCACCAACTGGGTGATCGACGCACTTGGGCGCGTCGATCGCATCAAGTCACCCGATCCGGATGGCCCAACCGAGCCCTTGATCCAGCTAGAAACCGTTTACGAATACTATCCCACGACGAATTTGCTCAAGAAGGTAACGCCGGCCCACGGGGTTTCCACAAGTTATGAGTACGATGCGGCACGACGAGTCACGAAGATCATCAACAATGACAACACCTTCGTGTCGATCAATCCGATCCAGACGCGAAATCTGGCCTTCCTGTCGGGCCTGGGAAGTCTGGGCAGTCCCGCTCCCATTTCCTTGGCTGCGGCAAGTCCCGTGGCGTCGATCACCGACGAATTGCTGCATACCAGTTCGTTTACGGCAGACCGGTTTGGCAATTCGACATCCTGGAAAGATCCGCTGCTGCATACGACGACTTTTCAGCGCGATGCCAACGGACTCTTGACCAAATTGACACTTCCCGACCCCGATGGCGCATCACCTGGCCGTCAAGCCACGGTCGTGGACTACACTTACAACACCAAGGGCAAGCAACTCACCGAGCAGTACGGCGGCAGCCCGGCACGCGAGTGGACGTACGACAGCCAATACAATCAGGTCACTTCGTTCACCGACGAGCTTGGCCGCAAGACCGTCTATCACCTGGATTCCAACGGCAATGTGCTGCACGAGCAGCGCGTTGTCGGTAGCCAGGACTCTTTGGGCTCGATCACCGACGACGTGTTGACGAGCTACACCTACACGGCGGCCGCCCAAGGCATACCTGCGGGCATGGTCCTCACGATGACCGACGGCCTCGGCCGGCTAAATGAGTACCGTTACTACGGCATGGACGCCGGCGACGACGCGACCCTCAAGGGCCTGCTCAAGTCCATCAAGTTTGCCAAGAACACGGCAGACGAAGCGATCGCGACCTTCGAGTACTACTCGGGCACGCGCAATCTTAAGAAGTCCATCGATGAACTGGGGCGCGTCACCGAGTACTTCTACGACAACCTCGATCGTCTCACCAAGCGGATCGATCCCGACCCCGACAACAACCCGGCGACCAACAATCAGCCGATCTGGCAATACGGCTATTGCGCCTGCGGCCGGATCACCAGCATGACGGACGCCGAGGGGAACGTCACGTCCTACACCTACGACAACCGCAATCGAATCGGCACGGTCACACTTGCCAAGCCCAATGCCAGCGATCCATCCAACCCACAATGGATCTACACTTATTACGACAACGATCTACTCAAGACGGTCACGGATCCGAACGGCTTTGTCACCGAATACTTCTACGACAATGCCGACCGACTGATTCAGGTCAAGGAGCCGGACGCCGATGGCGTTGCCGGAGGCAACGATCAGCCCATCTGGAACTACGGCTACGACAACGCTGACCTGCTGACCTCCGTGACCGATCCCGAGAATCGCCAGACGACTTACAATTACGACACGCGGCTGCGAACAATTGAGGTGAAACTGCCGGAACCCAGCGCCAGCGCGGGCCATCCCACGTACACCTACGTATACGACGCAGCCGATCAGTTGACAGAAGAGCACGCGCCGTTGAACCGGACCACGCTCTACGGCTATCACCCCTACCTCGGTTGGATGACCAGTATTACCGAGCCCGACGCCGACGGTGTTGCCGGCGGCAACGACCAGCCGGTCTGGAGCTATGAGTACGACAAGCTCGGCAATCTCAAGAAGCTCACCGATCCACAATCGCACGTCACCGACTACACCTACGACAACCGCGATCGCTTGACCAACGTGCTCGAGCCGGCCGCCGCCGCTGGCGGAACGCGCCCGTCATGGGCCTACGCCTACGACGACGCCAGCCAGATGACCAGCAGCACCGACCCCATGAGCCGCACGACGACCTACGCCTACGACTTCGTGGGCCGGCTCAAGCAGCAGACCGAGCCCGATCCGGATGGCGCCGGCTCGCTCCTGGCGGCCTATACAGCCTACACGTACGACCGGATGGGCAACGTACTCTCTATGACCGATGCCCTGGGGCATGCCACCGCCTACGAGTACGACCACCTGTTCCGCCGTACGAAGGAGATCGACGCCAACAACGACCCCACGACCTTCAAGTACGACTTTAACGGCAACCTCACCCAGCTCACCGATGCTGAAAACAACGACACGACCTGGACCTACGACCGCCTCAACCGCGTCAAGATCGAGACCAACGAACTCAACAAGACTCGGCAGTACCAATACGACCGCGCCGGCAACCTCAAGCAATTGACCGATCGGCGCGGCCTCATTACCGAGTACGATTACGACGCCCTCGACCGGATGACCCAGGAGCGCTGGAAGATCTCCGGCGCGCTGCAGCACACGATCAACTACGGCTACGACCTGGCCGATCGTTTGACGACCGGCTCGGACATCGTGGCCACTTATAGCTACGCGTACGACCGCCTCGATCGGGTCCAGACGGTCACCAGCACGCTGGCCGGCCTGCTCAAGACGCCTACCGAGTCACTGCAGGTGGTCTTAGGCTCGCAATACGACCGCGCCGGCAACCGCACGCAATTGGCCGCGACGCTCGGTGGCACGGCCGACGTGACCAACGACTACGTCTACGACAACCTCGACCGGCTCAAGCAACTCAAGCAGCACGGTATCGCCGGTGGCAACGCCGTCGCGGACAAACGGGCCGACTTCACCTACAACCTCGCCGGCCAGTTCGACACGATCACCCGCCGCGCCGGCTTGCTCGACGCCAGCCCGACGGTGGTCACCAGCACCTACGCCTACGACGGCGCCGGCCGGCTCACGAGCCTCAGCCACCAGAAGTCACAGCCCGTCGGCGCGCTGTCGTTCGTCCACAATTTCGCGTACGACCGGGCCAACCGGCTCACGGCCCATGACGATCGCGTGACGATCGACGGGCTCTATTACACCGGCCGGGACCGCGATTATGGCTACGACAGCCGCGGCCAGTTGACGAGCGTCGTCGAGACCATTCCGACGCCGTTCACCGTCACCACGCAGACCTACGCCTATGACAAGAACGGCAACCGCACCGCAACCAACGGCGTGGCCGCGACCATCGGCGCCAACAATCGCCTGACGAACGACGGGACCTACAGCTACACCTACGACGACGAAGGCAACCTGCTCAGCCGCACGACGATCGCCACCGGTGCGCGGCAGGAGTATGCCTGGGATCACCGCAACCGCCTGGCGGCCGTGGTCAATCGGCCCAGCGTGGGCGCCACGCCGACCCTGGTGGAGATCAACGCCTACGACGTCTTCAATCGCCGTGTGCGCCGCGATCTGGACACGACGGGCGACTTCACTGCCGAGTCGCGCGAGCTGTATGTCTACGACGGCGACGACGTGCTGTTGGACTTCACCGACTCGGACGCCAACGGGGCGGCGCTGCCCGCGCTGGCCCGCCGCTACCTGCATGGCCCGGCGGTCGATCAGGTGCTGGCCCAGGAAAACGTCGGCGGCGAGACGTATTGGCTCCTCGGCGATCACCTGAACTCGACGCACGACCTGGTCCGCTGGGACACGGCGGCCGGGCGCACGGCGGTCGCCGGCCACCAGGTCTACGACGCCTTCGGCACGCCGGTCGACCAAGCCTACCTGACCCGCTACCAGTTCACCGGCCGCGAATATGACTCCGCGACCGGCCAGCAGTACAATCGAGCACGCTGGTACAACGCGAAGACCGGAAGGTGGATCAGCGAGGACCCGATCGGCTTCGCCGCAGGCGATGCGAATCTCAATCGGTACGTGGGCAACGCGCCGACCGATGGCCTCGATCCTTCGGGACTCGACGCGGGAGTTGACGTTTCCGGTACGCACGGCAGCATCGTGTTCGATGTTTGGGACAGATGGGGAAACAGAATGGGATTCCTGAGGGCCGAGTTTTATGCGTCCGGCTACCTAGGAGAAGGTGGCGACACAATATGCGGGTTGGGTCCGCCAATGGACGCATGGGCCGGAGTAGTCGGCAAGCCAGGACGCATACTATTGACGTTTACAGCGACGCCCGACAACCATGGAGTTATGCCAGCACAGCGGATTGTTGGCAGCTCGTTCGATGACAACAGGCTCCTGGACTGGCTTTTAACGCAGATTGGCCAAAACCGAGACTGGCTCTATGACTGGATTTACAATTCGAATTACACAGACTCGGTTCTCGACGACTCAGCTCGATTCAATGGTTTAGGAACATGGAGCTGGTACAACGGCGCGTATAACAATTGCAATGATTTCGTAGACATTGCAGTTGATCAATATGTCGGATACGATTGGTGGCAGCAGGCAATTGCTTCGGGAAATGATCTTAAAAATGCAACAAAGCAGAAATTCGACGAGCACGGTCATCGCAGACCACCCGACTATGACCATATTCCAATAATTTGGTAGACGAAGACGCCTTTGCCCCGGCCAAAACACCCGGCCAAGGAATGCACAAGTTGCAGAATGGCACATGCCTGCAAAAAAGAACCCAGCAGCAATCGCCATGCTATTTGTGATTAGCCCATTACTGCTTGCCGGCGCACTGTCCACAATGGCATTGGGGCTGCTGCTTATGCTGATCGAGCCATCCTTTGAGTTTCAACGACACTATGATCCGATCAGTCAACAGCTAGTGGGGCGTACCGTCGAGTATGGAGCCTGGGTCAAAAGCGACCATGACGCATCAAGTCGTCCGTGTGTAATTGACTCAACCTTCTTTAAGATGACACTTGTGGAAACGCGATCCAGCGAATCGACAGGGCGGCCTATCATTTCATATGACGCAGGTGTCATTGCATACAAGCCGGTTTCACTTGCAATTGGAACGGCTGCGTTGATTCTAGTTGCAGCGAGTCCATTGGCATTGTGGCGCCATTGCCTCAAATGCTGTGGGACCAAAGGCGAAACGACACAACGCGATGCCAACTGATTCGTAGCAATTGCATTGATCCAGGCAGCCGGGACTGAACTGATAAAGTCGCGCATGCAGTGCGTATAGTTCATCTTGGTCCAGCCTAGGAACGGGACCACCGCAACCGGCTGACGGCGGTCGAGTACCGCAACAGCTCGGGCACGGCGGTCAAGACGGTGCTCTACGCCTACGACGTGTTCAATCGCCGCGTGCGCCGCGACCTCGACACCAATGGCGATCTCAATCCCGAGTCGCGCGAGCTGTACGTCTACGACGGCGACGACGTGCTGCTGGACTTCACCGACTCGGACGCCAACGGGGCGGCGCTGCCTGCGCTGGCCCGCCGCTACCTGCACGGTCCGGCGGTCGATCAGGTGCTGGCCCAAGAAAACGTTGGCGGCGAGACGTATTGGCTCCTCGGCGACCACCTGAACTCGACGCACGACCTGGTCCGCTGGGACGCCGCGGCCGGGCGGACCGTGGTCGGCGGCCACCAGGTCTACGACGCCTTCGGCTCGCCGGTCGATCAAAACTACCTGACCCGCTACCAGTTCACCGGCCGCGAATATGACTCGGCCACCGGCCAGCAGTACAATCGAGCACGCTGGTACAGCCCCCACGCCGGCCGCTGGATGAGCGAAGACCCCCTCGGCTTCGCCGCGGGGGATGCGAATCTGATTCGGTATGTGGGGAATCAGCCGACACTGCTGGTGGATCCGAGCGGACTCAAGTCTCCGTTCTTAGAAATCGTGCAGGAACTCGTAGATCGCTCGGTGCGCCACCTGTATCAGATACATCACATTGTTCCGAGCTCGGTGTTTAACGAACGAGACCTTGGACAGTGGCTCACGAACATTGGATTTAGGGCCAACTGCGCTGCGAATCTTATTGCTCTACCCAACAACGCCGGTCGCGCGGCGGGGGTCGCTGGTCATGCAAGCCTACACGAAGGGCGGCACCTCGACGAATATGCAGATATGGTACGTGAACGCTTGCGCCAAATCCAGAAAGAACATAGCACTGGCCAAATTACCGGCGATATAGCAAAGTCGCATGTTGACACTCTTGTACAAGACATCCGTGAAGGACTTCAAAATGGCACAATCGCTCTCAGTCAGGCCGATCGCGATCGCCTTGCAAGCGGCGAGGTGTTGAGCATCGCCGGACTCGTGGCGGTCAGGCAAGAGAGTACGCACGATGAGTGCATGCGGATAACGGCGCCGCTTACAGCGAGCCACTATTTTAACACCGACAGCTGGGGGGGCTGGCTATCAGGGCTTGCGATAGACTCGTTCAATCCCGTAGACACAATGATCGAGCTGATGAATTTGCGGCACAGCTTGGGGCTAGACAAGTACGACGGCGGCCTGGATCCCGAAACGGGCTTACCCCCCTTTCCTCCGTACAGCTTTTGAGGCGCGTTGCGACATGAGCTGGTATGTCATGAAGTCGACCACCGCGTGCATGTCATATATTCCAGTAGATGAATCTGGAAGCGGATTTAACGTATTCACAACGCCATTGGACAAGATGCCAGCACACGTCATTGCACACCTGCATCCACATCACCGCAAGCTGGCCGACTGTATCAACGTAAGCCTAGAGTTATTGCTCAGCCATCGGGTAATGAATATCGTGCGTGGTTTGCGAGTGGACCCGGCAGTCTGGTTTATTCGCGCCTCTGTTATGCATGACACACAGTTGCTCGCCAACGACTATTCTTACGGATTTGCAAACCGGTTTTGGCCCGTTATTGATCGCGTGCGATCGACCATTACGTATTACGACTCCGCGCCTCACATTATTTTTAACGTTATTGACCGGGTGGTTGACGCAACGGCGATCCCGCCGTACGACCTGTTCTTCGCCGAAGATCAATGTCGCACGATGGTCACGGAGAGATTGCGATCTGCATTTGAATTTGCACAAATATCCGGCTGCGCATTTACGAAGGTAGTGCTGAGTCCCGGCGAGTAGGCTTCTGTTTGGCGTGCCGGAGCGGCACCGCGGTCGCCTTGAAAGAGGTGCGGCGCATCAGGTTCACTGGTAGTACGACCGCGCCGCCAATTGCACGCAATTGGCCGCGACGCTCGGTGGCACGGCCGACGTGACCAACGACTACGTCTACGACAACCTCGACCGGCTCAAGCAACTCAAGCAGCACGGCAACGCCGTCTCCGACAAACGGGCCGACTTCACCTACAATCTGGCCGGCCAGTTCGCCATGATCACCCGCCGCGCTTGAGAAGCATCAAAGTCTTGCCGGCCGATACTTGGCTCGCGATTCGCGATTCACAACGCAAGCGGCAGACGCCGCAGCCCACTATGGATATCAAAGATGGCATCGCGAGCTGGATTGCGAAGTCGTCGCTTGGTAGGAGAGCTCCGATAACGCCAGTGCTACCGCGGAGCAATTCGAGAATTGGTTGCGGCAACTCTATGAGCGGCCTGATCTGAAAAAACGGTTTCCTAACGGATTGCCGCAATGAAGTTCTTCGTGCTACGGCGGTCGAATATCGATACCCCGCAAGAGCGACTCGCGGGAACCGAGGCGTTGACGGCCGAAGGCACTCGATACGGCGATGCGCCCCGCTGCCCAGAATGTGGAAATATTATTGGGCTGCGACAGTGGCTTCCTCCTTACCGAGTGGAGCTCGAAACCTGGGGCAGGGAGTTTGGTGATTTTGCGTTTGCAGGCGGCGGCGTCAGCTTCTTGGTCTCCCTGAGGTTTAAGGCACTCTGGGAATTGCACGACCTCGTCGGACTCAGCGGCTTTAATCTCGTCGAGCTCGCCAAGATTCGGCACCATCGAAGGATCAGCGGCGAACCGCCGGATTATTTCAAGGCGGACGTCATTCGCGGTACTGCGGCCGTCGATCCGGCTGCGTCGGGCAAAGAGTGGGATCGCACCCCCGACATCTGCCCGACTTGCCGACTGGACAAAAGCCGGGCGACCTTCCTGCGACAGAAAGGAACCGTGCTCGAAGAGGGCACCTGGGGCGGCGAAGATATCTTTATTCCGCGAGCGAGCAGTGACTTTGTCGCGACGGAGCGATTCAAGGATTTCTGCGAAGCACACCGAGTGACAAACGCTGTGTTTGTGCCAGCGGAAACGCACGGCTGCGACTTCTACCCTGTAGCTAAGTAGTCCGACGGGCATCAACACCCAGATCGTCTACTACGCCTACGACGCGTTCGACCGCAAGCTGCGCCGCGACGAGGACTCGAACGCTGACGGCACGATCGACCAGTGCGAGTTCTACATCTACGACGGCGACGACGTCCTGCTGGACTTCCTTGATGCCACCGGCGATCACAACACGACCGACGCGCCTGCTCTGACGCGCCGCTACCTGCACGGGCCGGCCGTGGATCAGCTCTTGGCGCAGGAGAACGTCGGCGACAAGACGCTGTGGCTGTTGGGCGATCACCAGAATTCGACCCAGGACATCGTCTGGTACGACGCCGCAGCCGGGGCCAGCGCTCCGTTGGAGCATCTGGTCTACGACGCCTACGGCAAGCCGTACCAGCAAGCCGCCAGCGCGCTGACCCGCTACATGTACACGGGCCGCGAATACGACGGCGACACCAAGCTGCAGTACAATCGAGCCCGCTGGTACGACCCAAACGCCGGCCGCTGGATCAGCGAGGACCCAATCGGCTTCGCCGCGGGGGACGCGAATCTTAATCGGTACGTGGGGAACGGGCCGACGTCCTACCGCGATCCGTTTGGGCTTGAGCCGTATTCAGGCGGTCGCTGGAATCTGGACGGCCTATTTCGATGGCTGTATACCGGAGACGCCAATGCACCGGACGACGTCTATGAACAAGCGACAATCGCGGCCGGCGCCGCGTACTTGCAGCATGGAGGCGATGCACATCAAGCCTTTGATATTGTCTCTGACTTCGATCGTGGCATCCTCTCGGACTGCGTCGATTCGATTCTTACGGCGCTCGAAGGCGAGGACCTGCATCTACAGGTCATGCAGAATTCCAGCCCTTGGCTGGCGAACATCAACCAGCTCACCGAAATCGCTTCGGCTCTGCAAGGCACGCCGAAGCGCGGCGGGCCGATCTTGGGCTCAATCGATGATGCGAATGACTCGCTGAAGAAGAAGCGCCCCGGCTCGCCGGGGCACCCCGACCACAAGGCTGGCGTGGAAAAGGATCGACTAGAATTGCTTCTCGAGATTGGACCAGGCGAACGAGTCAAGACGCAAAAAAGGATTGAAGGGCATGATTCAACGCGAATTCCCGATAATCAAATCGTCGGACCAGACAACAAGACTCGCAAAATCATTGAACGAGAGCGACGCCCAACTCACAAGCGAAACTGCGAGCGCGAGGCGGAGTACGACCGCCTTGAAATACCACACGAGACGCGTCCCGTCGAAGGCCTGTAGATATGGCTGAAACAAGTTTTTTTCTGGATGACGCGGACGAGGATCGCGTTATTCGATTTGTTCTTTCCATAGGATGCTGGATAGTACGAAACTTCAGCGACTGCGATAGGCCTGCCGAGATTCGCGACTGGGATGCTTACATAAAGCATCGAGAAAGAGGAGAATTGCTGTTTGTATTGCACGACAGCTACTTTAGGCATCCGTTCACACTCACGAGGATTTCGGCAGGTTATTATGCCGGGCAATTTGCGATGCCACAGCGCGTGGATGGGCCGACGATTGACATCTCCTGGGCTAGGCCGTATATGCAAGATGGCGTCCGCTGGATTTCACAGGGGTCAATATCGTACTATTCAAGCTTTTGGGTAACCGGTTCCGACATACCGGAACAGGCTCCTGGTGAATTGGTTCAGATTTACAAGAACATCGTCCGCGAGATCAAGCGCGGGGCAAAGTGTGTTCGGTCTACACAGGTTCGCCGGCGCTATTGGATTGGCACGGCGGCCCGGGAGGCGATGAAGGCAGGCAGTCGGCTCAACATCGAAGGATTGGTTGACGTGTAGGCTCACGGCCCATGACGATCGCGTGACGATCGACGGGATCTACTACACCGGCCGGGACCGCGACTATGGCTACGACAGCCGCGGCCAGTTGACGAGCGTCGTCGAGACGATCCCGACGCCGTTCACCGTCACCACGCAGACCTACGCCTATGACAAGAACGGCAACCGCACCGCAACCAACGGCGTGGCCGCGACCATCGGCGCCAACAATCGCCTGACGAACGACGGGACCTACAGCTACACCTACGACGACGAAGGGAACCTGCTCAGCCGCACGACGATCGCCACCGGTGTGCGGCGGGAGTATGCCTGGGATCACCGCAACCGCCTGGCGGCCGTGGTCCATCGGCCCAGCGTGGGCGGCGCGGCGACGGCGGTCGAGTTTTATGCCTACGACGTGTTCAATCGCCGTGTGCGCCGCGACCTCGACACCAATGGCGATCTCAATCCCGAGTCTCGCGAGCTGTATGTCTACGACGGCGACGACGTGCTGCTGGACTTCACCGACGCGGACGCCAACGGGGCGGCGCTGCCCGCGCTGGCCCGCCGCTACCTGCACGGGCCGGCGGTCGATCAGGTGCTGGCCCAAGAAAACGTCGGCGGCGAGACGTATTGGCTTCTGGGCGACCACCTGAACTCGACACACGACCTGGTCCGCTGGGACGCGGGGACTGGGCGCACGGTGGTCGCCGGCCACCAGGTCTACGACGCCTTCGGCACGCCGGTCGACCAAGCCTACCTGACGCGCTACCAGTTCACCGGCCGCGAATATGACTCCGCGACCGGCCAGCAGTACAATCGAGCACGCTGGTACAGCCCCCACGCCGGGCGGTGGATGAGCGAGGACCCGATCGGGTTTGCGGCGCGAGATGCGAATCTGAGTCGGTATGTGGGGAATCAGCCTACGAACTATTCGGATCCCACAGGTAAATTTTGGCCAATCATCGGCGGAGTGATTGCGGGCATAATCTATTTACTTGATCCGAACAATTCGAATGCGCCAGGGCCCGGTGATGGAACATTGCCCGACGATCCGCATGGCGGGTTGCCAGCCGCAACTGCTGCTGGTTTGGGAGTAGGGCTCGGCGGCTCGATGGCCGGTGGAGTTTTGGGAAAATGCACCGTAAGAGCCACGGAAAAGGCAGTAGCTGAGCTGGCAACGAAGATTCAATTCACAGCAACGACAGCTCGACACATGGCTGAAGCCGGTAGATATGTTCCTCGACATATACTTGCCCAAGCCATTCTGCACGGGCAACGAATGGCGGACCCACAAGGCGCTGCCGGCGCAGTGAAGATAGTACAAGAAGTATGCGTAAACGGAAAAATTAAGACTCTTGAAATAATTTGGCGAGAAGCAGATAATATGATTCTCCATTTCTTATACAAATGATTAAGTACGCAATTGACTTCAAAGCAGGTTGTCCTGCGGTTTCGGCTACTGTCACCTACGACACAAAGGGCTTTTCGCTAGCCTACAGTCATTGCGCAGGGCAATCGAGTTCGAGCGACGCGCGTCGCAATCTGAGTGTTGGCGATCTGGCAAGAAAATATGTTCTGCTGATTGCAGACACATTGGTTGTAAGGTTTGCGGGCAATGATCTTGAGCTTACATCTATTGAGTCGTATACAAACTTCGGGAAGTGGTCTCGCGATCCCGGCCTTGTCCCTCCAGCGACTGTTGACGCTGGCCAATTATTGCTCGTTGGCACGTACGGCGACGATCGCCTTGATTTAGGTAAGGCACCGCATTACGCGTACTGTGAGTCAGATTCGCGTTTGAAAATCTCGCTTGAGGATGCGAAATCGCCTGTGATGCATTATCGTGTATCTGACCGTCTGATTGTTGGAATCTCGGAAAAGCGAATTGCCGCTTTTTTTTTGGAGGGAATTGTGATAAATGGGTGAACGTTGTGCTGTGGTTCCCGAAAACCTCATCCGGGTGGTTTCGCGGCTAGTGCTACTCCGTTACTCACGGTTGTCCCTACCGAAAACGCCATCCGAGGGGAGATGAGGGGATCGCTGGAAGGGATTTCGGGCAGCGACGAACCTTGAGTCGCTGCTTGCTCGAATGAATCGGGCACAGAAATCTGGTTTTTTTCGCGAGAAAGTGGTGTCCGTTCCGTCGAACGCAGGTGGCGTTGCGGGGGCGGCTACGTTTCGGGGTGTCCCTACCGAAAACTCCGACCGAGGGGTGACGAGTGGGCCCTGGAGGAGAGATTTCGGGTAGGGACAAACCTTGAGTCGCTGCTTGCTCGAATGAACCGGGAACAGAAGACTGGCTTTTTTGCGAGAATGTGCGAAGTGCGCAGCATGAACCGCAACTCGAAACTCGACGGAGCGCATGCCTGGCGTTCACGCTGCGGTGCGGGTGTAGCGGTGATGCAATCCGCCGACCAAGGGTACGCTAACAACCGGGCCGAGTTCGGGCGGCTCCACTTTGCGATGCTCGGGACAGTCCCCGTCCAGACCTTGATGCGTCCGCGAACCGTGGTAGTAGCCCAAGAATTTCGAGATTAGCCGCTTGAGATGCCGCTCGTTCAGAATGATGAAGTGGTTGAGGCATTCCCGTCGGGCGGTTCCCACGAAGCGTTCGGCGTAGGGATTCTGCCACGGCGATCTGGCCGCTGTCACGACCTCGTCGATGTCCAGGCTCTCGACCCGGCGTTTGAAGGCGTCGCCGTAGATCGAATCGCGGTCGCGCACCAACAAGCGAGGCGCCGTTTCGAAGGGAAACGCCTCGGCGATTTGCTGGGCCGTCCACTCGGCCGTGGGATTGGCCGTGACGTTGAAATGCAGAATCCGTCGGCGATCGTGGGACAGGACAAAGAACACGTACAAGAGTCGAAACGTCGCCGTCGGCACGACGAAGAAGTCGATTGCCGCGATGTCCCGGACGTGCTCCGCCAAGAAGGTATTCCACGTTGGCGACGGCGGCTGAATGCCCAATTTCTTGAGTTCGCCCATGATCCGTGTGTAGCCCCAGCGATTCTCCCGGGCCAGCTTCAAGATCAGGCGGCGGATCTGCACAGCCGTCTTGGGGCGACCGCGGGTTACGATTGGGGTCGGGTTCCGTCGCCGCCGCTCCTCCCGCAGCCAGCGCAAGAGCGTATCGGGATGCACGATCGTGACCAACTGCTTCAGCGCCTTGGCGGGCAGGTTTCCGGCGAACTTGAGCAGCCGGGACCGCTCGCGGGGCGTCACGTGGATGCGCTCCGGCAAGCGGCTCCTCAGAACCTCGTTCTCGACCTTCAAGTATTTGATCTGCCGGGCCAGTTCCTTTTGCGTGGCACCGGCAAGGAGCATCACCAGCGAATTAAAGATTGTCGCCATGGGCAAATGAGTCGCTCGGCGCAAGGGGTTGGCGGTCCACATGATGGCGCTATTTTTGCACCCCGACGACCGCTGCGCTAGGGGCCATCATTGGTGGATGATTGGGCACGAAACCTGTTGCCCCCCTGGCCTGAGCTTCGCGCGCTCTCCGCGCTCGCGCCGCTGTTAACCGATCGCCCGCTTTTCCGCAGATCATCCCGTACCGTCACGGCCATCGAAAGGGACGTGGAACTCGTAACTCGTGCTCGCGCCGACCCTTGCGGCCGAGAGCGCGCAGAGAATCTTCACGAAGAGGGTTCCGCACGGGGAGGTGCGCGACCTGGCCGGCGTGATGACCACCCTGGAAGCCGCGCAGGCTGCAAAGCTGCCCGCAAGCGTGTTCAACGAGATTGCCGCCTATGCAGCCCAGGAGTGCCTCGCGGCGATGGATCAGGCGTCACAAGTTGCCCAAGCCGAGGCCTGGATCGTGGCCATTCGCGTGCAGTTCGCCGGGGTGAGCTTGGACGAGATAGTCGATGGGCACGTGGCCCGCGCAGTGCAGCCATTGCTCGAAACTGGCGAGTTTGGCCGTGCCGATCAGTACCTGGCAACGCACAACGGGTGGTTGACCGCGACGCAGCGCGATCGCTGGGCTGATGCGGTTGTCGACACTCAAGCACGAAACCTGGTCGATGCACAACAATGGACGTCCGCAGTCGCGGCATATCAACGTGGCCTGCAACAGCGGCCGACAAGTGAGCTGCTTTCGCAGAACGCGGCCGTGGCGATCGACACCTGGGCCCGCACCGCGATGGATATGCAAGCCTGGGCCGCGGCGATCGAGATTTACGATCAAGGTCTCAAGCTATGCCCCAGCAGCAGCCTGCTCAGCCAAAACCGCGAGTATTGTGCCCAACAACTCGCGTCGCATTAATCCGCGCCCGTGCCTGGCCTACTTGTGGTCGAATCTGGAAACTGACGGGCACCTGCTCCAGCTGTACACCGATCCGGAGAATTGGACGCGCAGGTTAATCTTGAGCGCGGCGGCGGCGGGCAAGCTATCCAGCGTTTTGTGCAAAAAGACACTCCCGTCGCGTTGGGAGGTCTGACCGACTGGGATGGGGCCGTCGTCGCTGGCATTCGACTGAACATGAAGCTGTAGATTAGGCAACAAAACACCGCTGTCGCGTAGGTGCGTCTTGCCAACCGGGATCCTTAAGCAGCGGCCTGATCGTCCGCGTCTAATCGACCTCGGAAAGCTCGGCCCTCAAACAATGTTACGTCCGCCTGGGGCAGCTTCTCAATGTGCTGCCCCTTCGTGTGGCCCATCCGCATCATTGCCAACATCCTTTTTGGGCTCGTGCCCGGTTGCGATGTTCACGTTCAACGTGGTTCGCTTTGAAGGGGGAAGGCCTGAGGCACGGGCGGCTGGGCACGCTCACGATCCACTGCGGACGGCACACCTTCATCAGCCGGCCTGCGCAATATTGCGCACGTAGCCGCAATGCTGCGAAACCTCTTGGCGATGACTCGCCGAGCAAAGAATGAATGAAGCGTGACCGGTGGTTAGGCCGACCACAACCGCCACGGAACAAGTCTTAAGGCCATTCAGGCGCCCGGACCTTTTCTCCCCATCACCAGGGACACCACGAACAAGATCAAAAAGACCACGAAGAGGATCTTGGCGATCCACGCGGCATCTGCGGCGATCCCCCCAAAACCAAAGACTGCTGCCACGAGCGCGACGACCAGAAAGATAAGCGCCCAACGAAGCATGGCATCACCTCGCGAGTATCTGGCCAGAAAAGAGTTCAGGTCCGCCCCGCGTCGCCCCGTCGGCTATGTTGGCCAAGCTATCGAAAGAATCGGAGCGACGCAACGGTTTGCAGGCGCAGCAAGAGCGGCAGGAGCTGTGGATTCAGCCCGATTCTACGATCCAACGATCGGCCGGTTCATCAGCCAGAATCCACTGGGCTTCGGCGGCGGCGGGACAAACCTCGACGCGTACTCGGGCAACAACCCGCTGCTGTACAGCAACCCCACGGGGTTGAAAACCCTGCCGGAAGCCGAGGCGGCCGGAAAAGGGGGGGGGAGAGCAAGAGGGAGATCGACGCGTATTTGTCCAACCGCGTGTTGGCGGGCTGCGCCGAAGGCTTTGAACCGGCGGTCGGGAACAATTCGTCAAAGTACTGCTGTCTCGATGAACCGGCGGCGGTTGGCGGCTGGTTTTGCGGATGGGACACGCCGTGGCTTCGACGCCGCTTCGAATGTTGGTCATCGAATCACATGATCTGCGCCTAGGTCAAGACCAAACACAGCGGCCTGGGCCTGCGGTCGACACGCAGTGCCACGACGAAAGCAGCGATGATGCTGAAAGGGTCTCTGATTCAACAAGCACAGGGGCGCAATCCTGTACAGCCTTCGCAACAGAGAGCATGGTTGCGAAGAGGATTTCCCCCCGGGGAGCTTGGAGCGTTTTTCTTGGCGCCTCGAGACGCGAAGTGGCTGCTAGGAACGCTGCTTGAGTTCGTCGAGGCGTCGCTGTGCAACCCGCTTGAACGGCGAAGGGACTGAAACCATTTCGAGAACGGCCGTGTTGTCGGCAATCGCACGCGCGAGATCGCCCGCCTCGCCACGCTGCCCGTAGGAATGGCCGCGATTCACGCGGGCCTTTGCCCGTTGCTCGGCGGGGGCCTCCGGCATTTCGATGACGGCCGTGTAATCCGCGATTGCACGCTCTTTATCGCCCGCGTCGCCTCGCTCCCAGTAGGTAAGACCGCGATTCACGCCGGCTTTCGCCCGTTGCTCGGCGGGGGCCTCGGGCATCTCGATGACGGCCGTGTAATCCGCGATCTCTCGCTCAATATCGCCCACCCCACCACGCTCGCCGTAGGCAAAGCCGCGATTCAAGTGAGCTATTGCCCGTTGCTCTGCGGTGGCGTCCGGCATCTCGATGACGGCCGTGTAATCAGCAATCCTGAGCTCTAGATCGCCCGCCTCACCACGCTGCCTGTAGGTAATACCGCGATACAAGCGGGCCTTTGCCTGCTGCTCGGTGGGGGCAATCGGCGTCTCGATGACGGCCGTGTAGTCGGCGATCTCAAGCTCGACATCTCCCGCCTCTCCGCGCTTTGAGTAAGTAATACCGCGATTCACGCGGGCGAGTGCCCATTGCTCCGCGGGGGCCTCTGGCATGTCGATGACTGCCGTGTAGTCGGCGATCGCACGCTCCCAATCGCCCGCCTCTCCGCGCTGCCCGCAGGCATAGCCGCGGAAAAAATGGGCCCGCGCCCGCTCCGAAACGTCGAGCACATGCTCATTCGAGATGACGAAATCAAAATGGGGCAACGCGTCCGCGTACCTATTGCTGAAATATAGGTCGCTCGCGAGCGTAATCCTCTGGTCGACTTGGGCCCTCAATCTTGCCGTCTCTGCCCCCGCCTCGTCCGTTACGCCCTTGAATAGACGGTCGGCTCGCTCTAAGCGTCGCAAGATGTCCTTGACTTGTCCACCGAGGTCGAGCGGCTCGAACCCTGAACCCGACGCCGGCGCACCGCGGGCGCGTAAGTCGGTTGAATCGGTTGACCGATCTTCTCCAGCTCCATCTTCTTTTTCGGCGCCCGAGGAACAAACGTCATCGGCGGCTTTCGACCCTTCCGCGCGTGACAGCTTCATCGAACTGAGATCGCAACGCTGCAATTGATCGTTCAGCACGGTGATCGGTTCGCGGAAGAGTCGCGGCAGGGTATGCCCGGTCACCGCCTGGTGCAGCTCCAGCATCAACAGGTCGGCATCCTCGATCGGCACGTAGAAGGCGTTACTGTGCTTCGCCAGCACGCGTGTGGCGATGTTCGACAGCCCGCTCGACGCGACGGTAGAACCTCGGTCGCACCAGTAAAGGTTGTGGTCGAATTGAGCGACGTTTTCCAGCGCACGCGTGATCGCATCGTCCCAACCGCCATAGCCGACGATCAGGACCAGGTGTTTGCGGAAATACTCTGGCAGCAGCGCCTGGTTGCGCTGGGCGTATTCGCTGATCTGATCGGGGCTGTTGAGCAACAGGTAGCGGTAGATGCTGCCATGTGCGTGGACCAGGTGCAGCGCCGCCACGGCGTCATCGTCATCCGGGTGCTGCATCGAGCCAGGTTGGTCGGATACAAAATAGGGCACGTTCATCAACTGCATGGCCCGCTGCAGCAGCGGGTCGAAGTTGGTGGTGAAAATCGTACCGAAAAGCCGTGGCTGCTCGGCGACGAGCGACGCCAGGAGCAGGTGCGCCGGGTTAAGCCGGTTGCCGATCCGGGCGACCATGGCCGCGAAGTAGCGCCGCACTTCGTCGGGCGTGCTCAGCCCGCAACCACAGTCCGCGGAGAGTACAAACTTGTACGCCTCAGCAATGCAGTCCTTGACGGGCAGACCATCGTCGCCGAGCGTGATCGCTCGTCCGAGTTCGCTCGACGCGACGGCTCGCTTCCAGAACTCCTTGGCGAACGACTCCCGCTGCGGCTTGAAGCCGTCTGCCCGGTCCTGCTCAAAATCTTTGAGCGAGGGGCTGCTTACATCCTTCGCCCGACACATCAACCACCAAGGCAGGTCGTCATGAACAATCTGCCGGGTCGTCGGAATCAGCGGCACGCTGCATCCCGAGCCCATGATGAGCGTGCAGCACGGCCGGTTGTCGCCGGCTGATTGCAAACGCGTCGCGATGCGTTCGATTAACTGCGATGCCGAAATCGATTTCGCGGCCACCTTTACCCCTCCGCCCTATTCTCTGCTGACGGATCGCCAAGATTGGGGAGGGCTATGTTATAGCCCGGCTGCCAGGTGCTTTCACTTGTTGTTGGCTACGCGGTCACCCAGTGTTGGCCTCGTATATATCAAGGCTTTGCCATAGCCGCCTTGGCCTTGTTGACTTGGACGCGCACCGTCGTCACATCGTCGCGGACGACCGCGCCGCGACATCCTAATTTGCGATGCGGCCTGTTCGACGCGACCGCCGCGTGGATGGGCATGGCCGCGCGACCGCGTGAAGCCTATCGGCAGGCACCTGTGCGCCGTCCTCTCGCCGACGAGATTGCCGGCAACCGCCAAGACCAGCCAGGATCGCCGCGGCCGACACGGCAAACTCCGGGAACCGCCAGCAGTCGGCCGACACCTTTTCAGCCAGCAGTTTTTCGCGTCTAATGGCCAAGCCAAGCTCGCTTGGGACACTTGCCGGTGCGGAGGAAGCCCCAAAAGGCTGCCTCTGGTGCGGCCGGCAATGCTCAAGCATCGGCCTGAGGTCTGGCCCCATGCCCACGGCGAACACCGTGCGTGGTCGAGGCCCAGCCCAAGGCAGCGGCAATCGCCCGCCAGCTGGCACCTAAGTTTGCGTCCCCGTAGCTCAACTGGATAGAGCGTCGGCCTCCGGAGCCGAAGGTTACAGGTTCGAATCCTGTCGGGGATACTGATTCTCTGCTGCCGATTCCGACGGCGTGTTGCCGCTGTCTGCGTCCTTCGCGCCGTCGGCTTGCTGGATCGGCGTTCGCTGGCTTTCTGCCACGCCGCACGCGCCCCGCGTGCTTCGCTCCCCGGGCGCAGTTCCGAATGCCTCGCACACGTTGGGGCTTGACTCCGCTCCGCTTAATCGTAAAACTACGATAAGCGATTTTGGGAGCGTGGCATGCCTAGCCGGAGTTGCTGCTCCATCGAAACGAGCGGAGCGACGAAAGCCGAAGATCGCCTGGCAGAACTTGCCAAGGCGCTGGGGCATCCGTTGCGGGTCCGCATCTTGCGCATCCTGGCCAAGCGCAAGACGTGCGTCTGTGGCGAGCTGGTCGACGAGCTGCCCGTGGCGCAATCGACCGTCTCGCAGCATCTGCGGATGTTAAAGGATGCAGGCTTGATCCAAGGCGAGATCGACGGACCGCGGATTTGCTACTGCATTGCGCCGCGAGTGATGGAAGAACTGAAAGACCTGGTAGGACGGCTGTAGCCGGCCTGGGTCGAACGATCATCGTGCGGGTGGGTGTCTACGCATAGGAGGAAACTCGGATGTCGACCGAAATCAAATCTGCGGTTCAGGATCGGTACGGGGCCGTAGCCCGAAGTGGGCTTTCCACCGAGTCGCCGGCTGTCGTGCGCGTGGCTCAGGCCTTCGGCTATACGGCCGAGGAATTGGCGTCGATTCCGGCGAGCGCCAACATGGGGCTCTCCTGTGGCAACCCGACGGCCACCGCCAATCTGCGCCCCGGCGAAGTGGTCGTCGACCTCGGCTCCGGCGGCGGTCTCGACGTGTTTCTCGCGGCTCGAAAAGTCGGACCCACAGGCAAGGTCGTCGGCATCGACATGACGGCCGATATGATCGATCGGGCTCGCCGCGGCGCAGTCGAGTCCGGATTGACCAACGTCGAGTTTCACCTGGCGGAAATCGAGTCGTTGCCGCTGGAAACGGCGAGCGTCGATTGTGTGATCAGCAATTGCGTCTTGAACCTCGTGCCCGACAAGGGACGGGCGTTCGCCGAGATCTTCCGCGTGCTGAAGCCAGGCGGACGGTTGGCCGTGAGCGACATCGCGCTCAAACAACCGCTGCCCGCGGAAGTGTCCAAGAATGTGTTGGCCTACGTCGGCTGCGTCGCGGGCGCAATCGAGATCGACACGTATCGGCAACAACTGGCCACGGCAGGATTCCGCGATATCGCCATCATCGATACGGGCGCCGACCTGACCGCCTATGCCGAGGTCGAGCACGCGCCTTCTTGCTCGTCCGCGCCGCAAGAAAAAATGGGCTTGCCGGTCGTCGAGCAGGGCTGCTGCGGTATGGGCGGCAAGACCATCCACGAAGAATTGGCCGACTTGCTGCGGCGTTACGATATCAACGCGTATGCCGCCAGCGTTCGAGTGTTCGCCGTCAAGCCCGACTGTTAATCGCTGCCTCGAATCTTGACACAACGCCGCGAACGGCATCGCGGACAGGGCCCGGGCCCCCAATCTCCGGGAGCGACCGCTTGGCCCGCTCGGGCGATCGCCCTATGTTGGAAGGCCGTCCGGATGAACATCAGCGGGAGGTTACGCATGAGAACGCCACGCTTTTCCGGTCTGTTTACAGCCGCCGCGTTTTGCGCCGGCTGGTGTGCCAACGTCGTTGCAGCCGAGTTGCCACAGGTGCGACATCTCAGCATCCATTTCAAGTGCGAGCTCGACGAGTTGCCGCCCGACGCGAAGGTCGTCGACCTCTGGGTACCGGTGCCGCCGACCAACGAGCGGCAAACCATCAAGCTGCTCAACGAAGATCAGTTGGCGGGGGGACAATTCACGCAGGACAAGACGTTTAGGAATCGCCTGTACTATCGGCGCTTCGACGCGACCGATCGTGATCGGCCCCTGCAGGTCGAGTTGATTTACGAGGTCGAAGTGCACGAAGCGACGGTGCCGGCCGCGAAGCAGCTCATCTCGACGCGAGACGACGTGCCCACGGCCGACTTCGCGCCCTATTTGCGCGATACGAACAAGATTCCGATCGAGGGCAAGATCACGGAGCTGGCGCTCAACATCGACTTACCGAAGGGCGAACCCTTGCGTGCCGGCCGCGCGATCTATGATTACCTCGTCGATACGATGAAGTACAACTATCTGGCCCGCGGCGCAGGTCAGGGAGACGCCGTCTGGGCCTGCGACAGCAAGACGGGCGATTGCACGGACTTTCATTCGGTGTTTATCGGCGTTTGCCGCTGGCGGGGCATCCCGGCCGATCATGTCTTTGGTTTGCCGCTGCCTCCGGAGAAGCCCGAGGGAGAGGCCAAGTATTGTCATTGCTGGGCGCAGTTCTGGGTGGCCGGCGTGGGCTGGGTGCCGATCGACGCCTCGCGGGCGAACAAGTACCCGAAAGACCGCGAGTACTATTTCGGCACGCTGGGCAGCACGTGGCTAACGCTGGCGCACGGGCGCGATGTCGTGCTCGAGCCGCCGCAGCAGGGGCCACCCATCAACATGCTGCATGGGCCGGTCGCCGAGGTCGATGGAAAACCCATCGAACATGTGCGCTGGGTCGCTCACTACAAAGATCTGCCCAACCCGGACGCGAAGTAACGCGGCCCACCAGGAAATAGCGCACTACGAACTAGCGCACTGCGAAACAGCGCACTGGGAATCAGGTCGCGTTCTTCCGGTGCTCAGGCATACGGGCCGGGCCGCGCTCGTGATCCCAATCCCCGAAGGTCGGGTCGATTCCCGACCTTCGGGTTCCTGGGGTTGGGCTACAGCAAGTTGACCACGCGGTCGGCCAGGCCCTTCTCGCCCAACACGACGTTGAGCTTGGCGCTCGTGGCCACCTTTTCGAGGACTTCCAGCTCGCGCAGGCGCATGAGCGTCGGGTTGTCCGCGAGCAGCCGGGCCGTGTTGGCCTGGCTGCGCATGGCGGCCGTTTCTTCGCGGCGGACGATGAGGTTGGCCTCGGCCGCTTTCTTCGCCTCCGTGACCTTGTTCATCAGTTCCTTCATTTCGCCCGGCAGGATCACGTCGCGGATGCCGACCGAAATCAGCTCCAGGCCAAGCGTCTTGGCGCGCGGCCGGACAATCTCGGCCAGTTCCGTGGCGACCGCATCCTTGTCCGTCAGAAACGAGTCGAGCTCGCGACCGCCGACCACGGCGCGCAGGGCGAGCTGCGCCTCGCGATACAGGGCCTGCTTGGCGTCTTCGGCCGTACTGACCGCGGCCCGGGCATCGACGACGCGGTAGGTCACCACGGCATTCATCCGCAGCGTGACCTTGTCGGCCGTCATGATGTCCTGGCCACTGACGTCGAACATCGCCTCGCGCATGTCCTCCTGAACGCACTTGACTTGCGCCATGTTCTTCCAGAAGGCGTAGCGGCCCGGCGACAGCGTGGCGACATAGTCGCCGTCGACCGTCAGCACGCCCTGGCGATACGGCTCGACCGTGGCCACCTCCAACACGCGTTCGGCCCCTGCCGAGCGTGTGATGACCGGCAGGTCCTGGTGCTCGAAGCGCACACTCCGCGCGTCGATCAGCTCGACCTTCACGTCCTTGAACGCCGTCCAGTAGGCATACAGGCCCGGCGGCAGGATGTGGCTGAACCGGCCTTCGATCCAGACCAGGGCCCGTTCAAAGTCCTTCAGGTCCAGCACCACGGCGCGGTCCTTGAGCGCACCCGACTTCACGATCACGTCGAGCTTCTCGTGCACGAACCACGGCTCGCGCAGCGACGCCACGTCGACCTTGACCTTGCCCAACGGATCGAAGAACCAGTGCCGGCCGCGATCGAGCAGGCGTTTGAACTCGCCGTCCCGGAAGTACAGGCCCACTTCGTAGTCGCGAATCTTGACGGTCTTGATGATGAACATGTTCATGGGTGATACCTCCCCGGCTCGTTGGCTGAGCCACAGAGCCGGAAGCAATAGGACGCCGATCGTGTTGGTTCGGTTCGCGGAGAAAAACCGTTGGAGGCGGAACAACAAGCCAGTCCCACAGCCGTGTGCGGAGCGCGCTTGAGCCGGTGCTATCCGGGGCCTTGAATTGACCTGGCCGCCGGGGCCGCATGAGCCGTAGCTCGCGCTTGGCCGGCGGCGGCGGTTGATCTTGGCCCAGGAAATCGCACCTGCGCGACTTGCGCGCTGCAGGGCACCGTCCTGCGTTGCCGCCGGCACTTACCGTCCGCGGCGCATTTGCGCCACGAACCGACCATGCCGGCGGCAGACCGACTTGTTGCCCGCCTCCGCGGGCTGCGTTGGTGGCGTTTTCACGCCGGGACGGGAGTCGAACCCGTAACAGCCAGATTCTCAGTCTGGTGCTCTAACCGTTGAGCTACCCCATCGGGCATTGCGGTCGATGCAACCATCGTCAGAAACCATTCACGGAACGCATGTGCGACCATCGCCTCTCCACGAGGACGAGTCGCCGTGCGCCGCTGGAGCCGGCTGAACCAACCTTGCTTAAAAAACCCTTCCAAATTCGAATCCAAGCGACGCCGGTGGGAGTCGAACCAGCAACCGAGCGCGCGACCTGGGCAGGTCGCGTGCGCAGGGCGGTAGTCGGCCATTCAAGTGTCAGCGCCTCACTCAGGCGAGCCACGTCGGCAAGCACGAGCGCGAGGAATCGAACCCCGCGGGGCGGCTTTGGAGACCGCTTGCTCTCCCAGGAGCACACTCGTGTATTGCCCACCGGCCACAAGCACCGGTGGGCACATCGTCCATCAACTCTCCAGCGTGACGTTCCAATACGTCTCGCTGACAAACTTCGACCAGCTTTCAATCCGCACGCAGTCGCGAGCGTACATCGGCTTCCAGGCCGGGCGGATCGGCGTCTTGCGGAGCTTCATCCGCGCCTGCTCCGGCGTGCGATTGGCCTTCCGCTTGTTGCAGTCGATGCAGGCCAGGACGCAGTTGTCCCAGCTCGACACACCGCCCAGCGACCGCGGCAACACGTGGTCGATCGTCAGCTCCTCGCCGCCCGGCTGCACACCGCAGTATTGGCAGGTCCAGTGGTCCCGCTTGAACACGTTGCGGCGACTGAAACTCACGGCCGCTTTCGGCAGCCGATCGAAATCCGCCAGCGCAATCACCTCCGGCACGCGCAGCCGCTGCCGCACCGCCCGAATGAACGCTTCGTCCTCGCGCGGCCGCAGCCGTGACCAATCGTCCCAGGTGTAAAGCTGGTAGTCGTCGGGATCGACGACGCGGGCCGCCTCGTTCCACAACAGCACCAGTGCCCGCGCCACCGTGGCCACGTTCACCGGCTGCCAGTTGCGGTTCAGCACCAGCGTGGGGCGCCCAAGCATCTTGGCTACCATCGTTTCGTTCCTTATCAATTCAGCGCGTCCGAACAGAGTCGAACCGTTACCTGCCGGCGACCAACCCTTCGGGTCGGTGCCCGAGCCAGACGTGCAAAAGCCGCTACAAGACGGACGCCAGATCTATGGTCGCAGTGCGTCGACCAGGATTTGAACCAGCAACCGAGCGCGGCCGTCCGACGCGGCTACACCGTTCGAGACGTAACGCCTGCGTGCGGACGCCGTGGCTTCATCGCTTTCCAGACGGTTCGGGCGTACTCTTCCTCCAGCCGCACGAGTTTGGTCAGCCGGATGTCGATCGTCTGAAACTTGCCGCAAGGCAGTTTCACGAAAACGAATGGCAGACAAACGGCCTTCACCTTCTGCGGGATGCGCCCCTCGGCAGGGAGGCAGCGCAAGCGGACCAACTCGTCCCGCCCGCTGGGCCACGTGTCATTCCAGAGGAACGACGGCAGCTCAACGATTTCGCTCAACACGGCGACAAAGTCGCCGCGGCGCAGATCCTCCGGCGCGATCGACGCCGCGAGGAAGCTGCACTCGGTGTGTAGGGGTCGCGTCGTCATGGCAAGCGTCAAGCGGCACCAGGGCTGAACACCAGCCCCGTCTGCCCCGCTGGAGTTGACTTGGGGTCACATGCGATATACGGCAAGAGTGATTGGACTCGATTCCGCAGCGATGGGTTCGCGCGTCTACGCCTCGCGCGAGAGCAACTCGGGATGGTTGTGCCTGAAGACGACTTGCGAAATGCGGCCCACGAGCGGAAGGCCAGGGAGTCGAACCCTCATCTCAACCAGCGAGAACCGCCTTAGCAGAGCGGCCCGGCCAACCGTATCCGGCTACCTTCCGTTTCACTTGTTTGTCGTGTCTCTCCGAAATACGCTTAGATAATGACCCAGTGCTTCGCCAAGATCGGCGTGTCCAATGACGAACATCATGTGCGCGTCATTTGGGTTGAACCGTGGCCTCACGATTTCACGTTGCTGCCTGGCGAGTCAATCGAGATTCATGTTCACAGCTCGACAGCACAAGCATGGTTCCATGTTGTCGAAACCGACCGCAACACACAGATCTACGTTGAACTACCTCCGTCGGATCTGATCACGGCCGAGGTCAAAGTCTTTCAAGGCACACGACTGCTTCAGTCCGGCCACAATCGACGGGCTGCCATAGATGCAGGCCGTCCGATGTGAACCTTGCTCCCTGTCAGTGGACCCACCGAGAATCGAACTCGGATCTTCAGACTGCCAGCCTGATGTCTTGCCTTTGGACCATGAGCCCGTCATCTGTCAGTGGACCGCCGGGGAGTCGAACCCCGATTTCCTGGTTGCAAGCCAGGTGTCGTCCCGTTGGACCAGCAGCCCATTCGTTTTATGATCGCTCCTGCATGATTCAAATCGAGCCATATCTGCTTTGGCTAGGCCACGCTGGTGACTGTCGCGACGTGGCCAAAGTTATTGACGCGGGGATTCGCGCCGTGGTTCAGCTTGCCGCGGAAGAATCGCTTGTGTCTTTCCCTCGCGAAATCATCGTTGTTCGCCTCCCGCTTTACGATGGGTCGGACAATCCACCCGAGAATCTACGACTCGCGGTCGCGACCGTTCACCAACTCGTGACTTCCAACACTCCGACGCTGTTGTCTTGTGGCGCCGGCCTGAGCCGGTCACCAGCGATCGCCGCATTCGCTCTCGCACGTGCCGAGGGACGGCCGCCAACTGAGTCCCTTGCTTATCTTCATAGTCGCCATGGGACTGATGTCTCGCCGATGTTGTGGCGCGATTTGCTCGCCTGTTTCCCTCCATAGCTTTCGCCCCGCGCGCGACGCGCCTGCTTCCCGTGCGCCGTAGAAGGTCCGTCCGGGAATTGAACCCGGTCTTCCTCCTTACCGAGGAGGCGTGCTGCCGAAACACCTACAGACCAACTTGCATTGCTGTGATCCCGGATGGAATCGAACCACCGTTGCCTGGGTGTAGGCCAGGAGTCGTGCCGTTGGACCACGGGACCGAGTTGTTTGCTCATACCTCAATGCGGAAGCCGTGGGACTCGAACCCACAAGCGGCGCGAGGCCGCCACCTGTTTTCAAGACAGGCTCCTCATCCAGCCGGATGACTTCCGTTCTCTGTCTTCCTACCGCCCTGCGCTCGCGACTCGCCCGTGTCGCGTGCTCGGTTGCTAGCTCCGGAGGTTGGAATCGAACCAACGGCCTCCTGGTTCAGAGCCAGGGATCGCGTACCAGCAGCGACAACTCCGGAGAGTCGTTCAACTATCCTTGCGCACGACCGACTTCGTCCTTCATCCTCGCTATCGCTCGGCGGACTCAGTTGCTCTACCAACAGCAACTACTCCGGAATCGTTCCCACGAACACTTGCCAACGCCGTGTCAGCTCGGGGAGAAGGACTTGAACCTCCACTGCCTGGTTCAAAGCCAGGTGGCCTACCGTTAGCCGATCCCCGAATGGATCTTCAGAGTGCCCCGCGAGAGTCGAACTCGCCTGTCCAGCTTGGAAGGCTGGCGCCTTTGCTGCTCGGCCAAGAGCACATCAAAGGCGGAAGGCGAGGGACGCAAACCTTCAAGGCCTGGTACCCGTGCAGCGGATGACTCGATTGCTTTCGAAACAGCGCCGTCGCCGGGCACCGACCGAAGGTTGGTCGTGCTTGCCTTTCCGTCTTGGTTCGGACTACCGCCCTGCGCTCGGCACATGCCCATGTGCCGTGCTCGGTTGCTAGCTGCGGTGGCAGGAATCGAACCTGCGAAGCGGCGCTTAACAGGCGCCTGCCTGTACCAACACAGGCTCCACCGCAATAAGAATCAGAGTGGCAGGATTTGAACCACCAACCGAGCACGCGACACGGGCGTATTGCGAGCGATGGGCGGTAGCTACAAGCGAACACTGGCTCCCCAAGCGGGCGTTGCCAGGCTTCGATATGCTCTGGCAAGTCAGAGCGGGCGGAATCGAACGGACGTCCTTCTGCTCGCGATGCACAGTAAACTTTGTGGGAAGGGCCGTATTGCCAAGCAGTTGAGTGCAGCGATGCCGGAACGAATTTGGCCACCGCCGGGATTTCCAATCGTTCAAGGTGACTACCCGCTTACTGACACTTGGATGCTCCATCTTCCCGAGCCATTTGCTCGTCGAATCGAAGAGCGCAGTCTGGTGCTGTGGCGTCCAGGGCTAACGCTTTGGTTGGCGGCTTGGGATAACAACCACAACAAATCACAAGCAGACCGAGCCTCTTCGGCGAAGTCTCGCGCCTCCGTGCTGAGATTTGATGAACGCGAACAGTCAGCAAATGGCGTCACTCGCTTCGGCTACCGCCTTCATGATGCGAACGCTGACGGACCCGTTGAATCCATCAACGCACTCTTTTTTGCAGACGAAGGCCATCTTCAATTATCCGTCTACTTTGATGACGTCTCGGACGAAGCAGAAGGCTGGCAGATCGTTGAATCTGTCCGATTGCGGACCTAGGCATTACCCATATAGAGGTCCAGGGGACGGACTTGAACGGCCGATCCCGTGCTTTCGAAACACGCGATTCTTCCAAGCTACGCCACGCACCGAAACGAAAAGCGCCCAGCGGGAGTCGAACCCGCACATCCGCCATGGCAAGGCAGTAGGCTGCCGCTACATCATGGGCGCTTCGAACGCTAACGCGAATTGTCAAAGAACTCAGAGCACCGGGTGGGGCTCGAATCGAGCAACCGAGCACGCCACACGAGCTTGTCGCATGCGCAGGGCGATAGTCTGCCTGCCGCCTTCAGCCTTTATCCTCGCGATTCGTTCGGCGGCCTCCGTTGCTGCCCGCTCTTACCACGGAGCTATGCGTCGCCTTATCTGGCGATGCCAATGCAGTGGGGCCGAAGGGAGTCGAACCCTTACCTTTCCGCTTAAAAGGCGGAAGCGCTGCCGTTACGCCACGACCCCGTGTTGCGGGTTGGGCGTATGCGTTTGAGTCGATGTGTTTGCAGCATGCATCACCACTCCATCTCGTTCATCACGTTCCAATGGCTCGTATGGGAGTCGAACCCATCTCTCCGCCTTGAAAGGGCGGTATCCTCGCGCCGATAGACGAACGAGCCTTTTGTTTCCCGTCAGCGCGAACGGACCAACCTTCGGTCGGTGCTCCAGCGCAAGTGGGTCGGGAGGCGCTCGAATCCTCGTCTGCGGCTTTTCAGACCGCCGCTAAACCGTCTCAGCTACCGACCCGTCGTTGTGTGCTGTCTGCTCGGAGTTCCCCGATCGCGTCGACCAACGAAAAAGGCCTGATGTCGCTCGGACACCAGGCCTTGGAGGGGATCGCGTCGTAGCGGCCGAGTGTCACAAGCGCAGTGGTCGCGAGGGGGTATTCCCCGCGAGCGCGCCATTCTCTTGCGCGAAAAACGCCGCTCGCTGGCCGGAATAACCCGTACCTGTGCGTGCTTGGATCGAACTCGGTCGCAAGGAGATCATGGAGAGTATTACTTGAGCAATAGAACCAGAGTTTCAGCGCCTGGAATACGGGTCGCCGCATTCCGTCCCTCTTAGACGCAGGCCGCCTGCGACGGGTTCGCCCATTTCTTTCTCTTTCTTGCCTTGCGCGGGCAATCGGCCCCGTTGCTGGCGGTTCGCTATGTGGCGTATCGACCGAGAATGCTGAAGGCCATGAGTGCCCCCACCGACGGCACCAGCCCGCGCGGCAATCGCGTCGAGCGGCGCCTCGACTTCCCGGCGGGATTCTCGTCCACCGGAAGGGTGTATTGACCTTGGCAGTCGCTTTTTCGACCCAGGCCTGGAGGCCGGCACTTGCCACGAGCCCTCCAACGACGGATGCTAGACCGCTCGTTGACGGCGTGCCGGGCAGTGCGGCCGTGCCACATGGGATGGCACCGCCGATCCACGACCGTGAACAGGCCGATTCTGCCGGCGCGCAGGGAGCGATCGCCGTGCGGGTAGGTTCCACATTTTCTATCCAGTAAGCATCTCGTGGAGGCATCCATGGTGAGTTCGGCACAAGCTCGGTGGGGATCTGCTCTGGTGGCTGCGGCCTGCCTGGTTCTGATTGGCGCGCCAGACGCTCGATCGGCGGACGAAAACTGGGTCGCCTTGTTCGACGGCAAGTCGCTCGACGGCTGGGAAAAAGTGGGTGGCGACAAGAGCATTTGGGAAGTCAAGGACGGCGCGCTGTGCGGCTCGGGTGCCGCGTCGATGCTCGTCGCGACCGCGGGGCCCTACAAGAACTTCCGCTACCGCGCCGAAATCAAGATCAACGACAAGGGCAACTCGGGCCTGTACTTCCGCGCCAAGCGCCGCCCGGGATTTACCGATGGTCATGAGGCGCAGATCGACAGCACGCATTCCGATCCGATCCGTACCGGCTCGCTCTATGGCATGTGTCACGTGTACGACCGGTTGGTCGAGCCCGATACCTGGTTCCTCTACGAACTCGAGGTGCGCGACGACGTGTGGCGCGGGCGCAAGGTGACGCGGATGAAGATCAAGGTCGACGGACGCGAACTGTACGAGTACCTCGACTTCGAGCAGAAGTTCAAAGAGGGCCATTTCGCGTTCCAACAGCACGATCCGGGCAGCCGCGTCTGCATCCGCAAGGCCGAGGTGCTGGTGCTGCCGGACACAGACAAGTAGTCGACATGCCCAAGGCCCCGTCCTGCAGCAACACTGCAGGACGGGCGTTTGCGGCCGCGCGACCGATCCTCACATGCGGCGCGATGCGCGGTGGGTAAACTGCCTGCGATGACGCTGGGGAACGCTCGCGCGCCGGCCCGACTGGGAACCGCGAGTGTCTCGGGCCGTTACGACGACGGCTTGATCTGTCCGCCTGCCGCATCTGCCGGCTTTTCTGCCGACAGGGCACCCAACTCCAACATGAAAGTCTTGTCCAACGAGTCGCGGCAACGATGCGCAAGCTGATAAGACGACTGCTTCAGATCTCGCACGAGATCTGCGGCGCTAGGAGCGGCGATCCAGGCGCGCAACGCCGGTTCGAACTTCACCATTGATTGCTCTACGTGCACATCCTCAACCGCACAACGACTTCCCCAGTAGAGCACGTAGAACTGTTCAATTTCGTGTTCGAGATCTTGCGGCGACTGCTTGTCGGCAGACGCCGCCAGACGACCGGTGCACTCACAGGCATCGAAATACAGCGCCATTTGCTTGTTGAAGAACTGTAGTTGGAAGTCTTTTTGGCGTTGCTTCAGTTCGGACTCTCTGGTCGCCAACAGCTTGGCTTGCTCCTGCTTGAGGGAGCTTCTGTCCTGATCGCGTGTGTATTTGAACGTATAGACCGCCTACAGACCGCTCGCGACGATCGCCATCGACGTGCTGCATTTCCAAACAAGCTCGGCCCATTCCATCCGCTGCGATTTGGTGTCCATCGATCACTCCAATTCTTGATGGCATTTGCCCGTTCGATCGTGAAGCATTCTCCGGACCTCGAAGTCGGCCACGGCGTTGCTGAAACTCGGCCCATGCAGCATCGGCGAATGGACCGGGTTGATCGCCTGACCGATCGAATCGGTCCAGGGCCGAACAGGGGCTTATTTGCGTCGCTTTCGCCTGATTCCGCGTACCGGCTTGGTTGCGGGCTTCGACTTGCTTCGCGGCGCGCTTCCGCGCCCACGCTTGCCGCGTCCGGCATCCGCCACAGGGAAGGGTATGGTTTCCTTCAGCAGGGCGGTTGGGCCCGAGATATCTGGCGTTTGATTAACGCCGATTTCCACCAGTTCTTTTTTCGTAGCGTCGACCAACTCCCGGAACGTGAGCGTCTTCCCTTGGACGCGGTACGACTCGCGCAGCGTTTTCGTCATCACATAGGTGAACGATCCATAGCTTACCGAGCCATGCACGTACTCCAGCGCAAACTCGTCGGCCGCGCAGGCCAGCAAGATCATGGGCATGTAGGGCCCCTTGTGGTCACGTTCCTGGCGAACCTGGTCGTAGTCGGCCTGCTTCAACGTGCGCAGCGGCATCGCAGTGCCCAAGCGCAGCACTGCTCCCGAGTCGCCCGCAAACTCGCGTCGCTGCTTTTCAGTACCACCCAGATCCTGATTGATCTGCGGCAACTTGCGTGCGACCCACAGTTGGCGAATGGGGTCCCAGCGCAACATGCGGTGGCGAATATCGTCCGGCGGATCGAGACCGCGAACCCGAGGCCCGTTGCCGCGCGTCATGCCTCCCGAGTGGCAACAGTCGAGCGCCATGACGAAGACCGTTTCGTATGGAATCTGGCTGTAGAGCTGGAACAGCTTCGCGTCCGTGATGCAATGGGCCTCGGTTCCATCGTAGTCGTGGGGTACCAGGCATTCGTGCAATGAATCGACGACCGACTCGGCGTTGTAGCTGGGCAGCACGCCGCCGTGTCCGCTGTAAAAAAAGAACAATTGGTCTCCGGGCTGCGCATCTTCGAGCAGCCAGCCAAACCGTTCGAGAATGCCCGCCGTTGTCGCCCGTTCGTTCAAGAGCAAGCGGATCTCTTCGGGTTTGAACCCGACCTCTTGCAGCACGCTGCTCGTCAGGAAGGCGTCGTTGACGCAGCCTTCGAGACAATTCTCGGGCGTCGGATACTCGTTGATGCCCACCAGCAGAGCCTTGCGGCGCGGCTCGCGCCGCATTGAGCGCGCCGCCACCGCCGGGGTGCCGCCCGGCAATACCGCTCGACGCATTTTCGGGCCACCGGCGATGGTCGCCCACACCGAGCGGACGGCATTCGGGTGCGTGACATAGGGCCCCGACGCGTGATCGGCCCAGCCTTCGATGTCGAACGGCGTGTCGACCTGGAGAAAATTGGCCGCCGTCAGGTTGATCGGCGCGGTAAACACGTCGTCATACCGGTTGTAAAGGTGATACCAGAAGGCGTCGCCTTGCAACGGCTGAATTCGCCCGGCCAGAAATTGGCCCACGACGAACGGATTGCCGACCTGCGATCCGTAGGTGATCAACGTGCGGCCATCGATGCAGGCCTTGGTGTCGGGATGCGTGCAGGTGTCGTAACTGATGAGCGACCCCAGGCTGTGGCCCGCAATCACATCGGGCTGGACCGACTGGATGGCGTCGAACAATCGCTTGCGCGTCTTACGCCGTAAGTCCTCGTCGCCCACCCATTGCACGACCATACCCGCGTACCATTGCCAGTAGGTCCGCAATGAGTCCTGAAGCGCTCGAGGCCGGCCCAACCCCAGACCGCTACCAAGCAGCAGAGCCAGCGCCCGCGCCGTTTCGACGAGCCCCAAATCGCTGTTCGCAAAGATGTCGTCATAGCTGACGAACTCGACACGTGGCGGCGTAGACCCTCCGGCGCCTTGCACGGCCTTCGTAAAGTCTTTGCGCCACGCATCCTGCCAGGTGAACTCCTGCTCCCACCCCCCCAGCCCATGTACGGCGAGAATGATCATGGATATTGCTCCGATAGTGAACGGTCCGACTAGGCGGATCGCAGTGATGTGCGCGAAGGAAACATTCGCGTGCGGAGCATAGCATAGCGTTGAACAATGAATTCTTCGAAAAACAATTGGTGAATATTCCTCCTTGCTGGAGGAAAATCCTTGCCGAGTGCACCGGCCGCGCCCCGGTCGGTGCGACAAATAACAGCCGCGTCCCCGCCCGATTAGCCGGCGAGCAAGGCTGCCCGAACTCGTCGAACTCGAGCCCGGCGCGGGTATACTTAGCTGTCACAAGGCATCACGGACCTGCCGCGGGGCGGTTGGGCAAGCGGGACACACTGACTATGCGCACCTGGCCGCTGGGCTCAGCCACGGTGACTTTGCTGGTCTGGCTATTTTTTCCGGCGATTCCGGCGGCAGCGCAAGAGGCACAGGTCCTCCTTCCGCGCCAAGGCTGCACGGGCCGGGGCGCGGACGGCGCAAACGTGCCCCTGGAGAAAATCTGGGTCCCGATCGCTGTTCTCAAGACCGAAGGGGACTGGTTGCTTGTCGCCCCGAAGGCATTGGTCAATCGCCGCGACGTGGTTCCGCTCGCTGCGGCCATCGCCTACTACGACCAGCTCCTGGCACAGGATGCCAAAGATGCGTTCGCCCTCTGCTTTCGGGGGTTGGCCCACCTGCTCTCGGGCGACCCGAAGACGGCCGAGCGCGATCTGACGAAATCGTTGGAGTTGCAGCCCGGCAATGCGCACGCCTTGCACATCCGCGGCATCACCTGGAATCAACTGGGCGACGTCGCCAAGGCGCTGGCCGATTTTGATGCGGCGATCCAGGCCAACGCGGAAAACGCGCAGGCGCTGGTCAACCGGGCGGAGATGTACAACGCCTTGGGCAAGTACAACGAGGCGGTCGCCGATTGCAACACCGCGCTCAAAACCTTTGCCAGGTTCCACGACGCCTTCGCCCAACGCGGCTTCGCCTATGCCCAATCAAACCGGCCGGAACACGCCATCCAGGATTTCGACCAGGCCATCCTGTTGAGCCCCAAGGACGCGAAGTCGCTGCGCCATCGCGCGGCCTTGCGCAATCGCATGGGTGATCGCGACGCCGCGCTGGTCGATATCGGCCGCGCCATCGAGCTTGAACCCAAGACGCCCCAGTTTCGCTATGAGCGTGCGACGATCTATATGAACGTTCGCAAGCGCGAAGAGGCGCTGGCCGACCTGAACGCCTGTCTCGAGCTCGATCCGAAAATGCTCGACGCGCTGTTTGCCCGCAGCGCGCTGTTGTGGCAGCTCGAGCGTTTGGACGAAGCCCTGAGCGATGCGAGCCGGGCCATCAATTCGCAGCCCGACCGGGCGGGCTCCTACGTCGTGCGGGCCAGTTGCTATGAAGCGATGGGGCGATTCGCCGAGGCCATCGTAGATTTCGACGCCGCCATCAAGTTGGCGCCTCACCTGCCGCAGGCCTGGCATGGCCGCAGCATGGTGCGCCGCCGTTTGGGCCAACTCGACCAGGCGGTTCAAGACGCCAACGAAGCCATTCGGCTCGATCCGAACTACCTGCAAGGGCTTTGCGGACGCGGCCAGACGCGGCGTCTGCGGGGCGATCTGCGCGGTGCTGTGGCCGATTTCGACGAAGCCATACGGCTCGATCCGAGCTTCGCCGATGGCTACCGCGGTCGAGCGGCCGTCTTTCTCCTCATTTGGAATGTCGAACGCGCCAAGACCGACGTTCAACGCGCCGTCGAGCTCGAACCCAAGAGTACCGAAACCCTCTGGCTCAAGGCCTATGCCGACGAGCACCAGGGGCGCTATGAATCCGCGATTTCAGGCTACGAGGCAACGCTCGAACAGAACCCGCAATTCGTCGAGGCGTATCGACGTCTGCCCATCGTCTACGTCATGGGGAACCAACTCGACGCCGGCATCAACTACTTCACCAAGCGATTGACCGACAAACCCACTCACAGCGAATCTCTCGGCGCCCGCGCTTATCTGTGGTTCGGGAAGTTAGACCTGTCGCGGGCCAAGGAAGACGCCGAGCGGGCCCTCGAGCAAGATGCGAAGCAGCCGCTTGCGCACCTCGTGCTGGGGGCCTTGTCCTGTAAACGCCAGGACCTGCTCGATGCCCGGCAACACCTGGATCAATGCCTGGCCATCGACGCCTACTTTCCAGACGCAACGTTCTTGCGCGCCAACCTCAACTATGCGGAAGCTCAGTACGACGCGGCGTTGAAAGACATCGCGCGGGCGCTGGACCTGGCGCCGTACAACGAAAGCCTGCTGTATCTGCGCGTCGATGTGCTGATCGTGCTGCATCAGGACCAGGCGGCCATCGAGGCGGCCAACGAATTTATCGCCTTGCTGCCTAAGTCGTCGCTGGCCTACATCCTGCGGGCCGAGGCGCGTACTTACGCCGTGGACCCTGCCTTGCGCAACGGCAAGCTGGCCCTGCAAGACGCCACACAAGGCTACAAACTGGAGGAGAAGAAATCCTCCCGCGCAATGTCCGCGATTGCGGCCAGTTACGCGATGCTTGCCCAATGGGACAAGGCCGTGCAATGGCAGCAGTCGGCCAACAAGCGCCTCACGACGCCCGCCGAGCGGGACGTGGGCAACAAGCTGCTGTCGAGTTATCAGCGCCAGGAACTGCCGGTGGCCGCGCAAGAGGCCAAAGGCCGCGCGAGCAGCGACGCCGGCAAGAGCAAGTCGTCCGACATTCCCAGCGGGGCGCGGGGCAAATGAGCTTCGCGACCGTTCGGCAGCGGCTCCGTCTGGTTTCGGCCGTGCTCGTGAGCGCGGCTTGCTGCGGCGCGTACGGATCGACAGTCCGCGCCGAGAGCGACTACGTGGGCAAGACCTGGCTGCCCAAGATCGATTGCGTCGGCCAACTGGACGGCAAGCCGGTGCCACTCGACGCGATGTGGATCCCGTTCCTGATCGTCGAAGAGCGCGCCGACGAAGTGCACGTCACCGATTGTTGGGTGCCGAAGAATCAACTGGTGCCCGGCCGAGCGGCGATCGACTACTACACGTCGGTCTTGCAGGGGGACCCGAACAACGCGCGCGCCTACTGCTATCGGGGCATTACCCGCACCCTCGTCAAGCGTGGCGAAGTCGACGCCGCGATCGCCGATTTGACCTCGGCCATCGAGCGCGACGACAAGCTGGCCGCGGCCTATGCCTATCGCGGCCACCTGCTCGGCAGCATCAAACATGACCTTCCCCGGGCGATCGCCGATTTCGACGTCGCGCTCAAGCTGCTGCCCGACCACGCATACCACCTGTTCCTCTCGGGCGATGCACGGCTCCGCAACCACGACGTGCAGGGCGCGCTGCGCGACTTGAAACGCTCGCTGGACTTGTACCCGAATCATCCAGACGCCATCTGCGTGCTGGGCTACGGCTTGATGGAATTGCACTCCTGGGCGGAAGCCACGAAAGCGTTTACGGCCGTGCTGCGTATCATTCCCACCCATGTCGACGCCATCGTCAGTCGCTCGCAATGTCTTCTGGAGCTGAATCAACTCGATGCCGCGATCAAAGACCTCTCGATTGCCGCGCGGCTGGCCCCGACCAATGCGCGCGTCTACGTACTGCGGGGAGCAGCCCTGGGCATGCAAGGACGCTATGCCTTGGCGCTCGAAGAGCTCGACCGCGCCCTGAAACTGCAGCCCCAAGACCCGAGCATCTTTCGCCAGCGGGCCTTCATTTGTCGCCAGAACAATGATGTCCAGGGAACCCTCGACGCCACGGCCGGTTGGCTGAAACTCGAGCCGCGCAGCAGCGAAGCACACAGCATGCGCGGTCTGGCCGAGTCCGACAGCGGTCGCTTCGACGCCGCCTTGGCCAGCTTCGATCGGGCGATCGAATTGGATCCGCGCAACGCCAACGCCTGGCAATTTCGGGCCCAATGCTACCAGGAACTGGGGAAGCCTCGGGAAGCACTTCGCAATCGGCTCGAAGCAGTCAGGCTCGATCCCAAGTCGGTCGCGTACCAGGTGGATTTGGCCAACGACTATTTACTGCTGGGACAAACTGCAGAGGCAGCCGCAGCTTGCGAACGGGCAGCCGAATTGGACGCGAAACGCGAAGATGTCCTGCTGTTGCGGTCCAAAATACATCTGCAATTCGACCGGCTGACCGAAGCGCTCGCAGACATCGACGAGGCGGAGCGCATCGCCCCGAACTCCGCCGCTGCGCCGATCTACCGGGCCGAGGTGCTGGCCCGCATGGGCCGCTGGCAGGATGCGATCGATGCCCTTTACGCAGGTCTTGAGCATAAGCAGATGGACGACGCCGGCTTTACTGTGCTGCTCTGTCGCTACTGGATCTGGAGCGGCGAACGAGACCGCGCTGCGAAGCTTACCCAGGAGATGGTCAAGGACCAGCCGCAAGAAACCATGCCATATGCGATGAGCGCTTGGGTGCAGTTCGAATTGAACGATCTTGCCGCGGCTGAAAAACAACTCAACCGGGTGCGCGAAATCCTGCCCGCTAGCGAGGAGTATAAGATTGGCCACGCGCGGCTGCTGGCGATGCGCGGTTCGCGACGCCAGGCCTTCGAAGATCTGACCAGCGTGTTGCCCTCGACGAATCGCTATTACCTGCCGCGGCTCGAACGCGGAATCATCCGGCTGGCCTATGGCCAGCACAACGAGGCGATCGGCGACTTGAACAAGTCGGTGCTGTTCCAGCCCGCTTGTCCCGACAACTACCGCTGGCGGGCCGAGGCCCACCTGGCGCTCGGCCGGCACGACGAAGCCCTGAAAGACTGGCAGCGGTTGATCGTCATGCTCCCCGAGCAGCCGCAGGCCTACCGGAAACAGGCCCTGGTCTATGCCGCCACGGACCAGGAGCAACTGCGCGATCCAAAGCTCGCACTCAAACAGGCCAACGCCGGCTTCCAGCTCGAAGAGAAGAAGTCATATTGGAGCATGGAGGCCATCGCCGCGGCCTACGCGGGCCTGGGGACCTGGGACAAGGCGGTCCGCTGGCAAACCGAGGCCCTTAAGCGGCTGCCCAAGAACGACGCCTACTACGCAACCGCCCAACAAATCCTGGCCCGCTACGGCAAGCAGCAGCCGTTTCTCTTGACGGCCACGAGCAGCGCAGCGGCCGAACCCCGCCGCTCGCGCGGCGCACTTTTCGCGCCGGGGAAGCCGGCCGCGCGATAGGATGGTAGGCAGCCGGTTCCATTACACGGTCCGCGGGCGTCCGCGCGATGCGTATTCCTCGCATCCAGTTCTCGCTGGCTCAATTCCTGTTGATGGTCTCGCTGGCAGCGATCCTGCTTTCGGCGGGGATCTTGTACTTCAGCCATGCGGGCACACCAATTCCCTTCGTCTCAGCGGTCGCGTTTTCGCCCGACGGAAGGACACTCGCCACGAGCCTGTACGTCTACCACGTTCGCCAGAGCAATTCCGGCACGCCACGTTTGCTGGGTACCAACGCCAGCCGTTCGGCGTTTTTGCTCCAGGCTTCGGCTCTCGATCGGGTGACGTTGCTGGAGGCCACTTTCCGGTCAGGAGTCATTAGCGTCGCCTGGCCTGTAAACAAGCTGGGCCAGGGGCAGTCGCTCGCGTTCTCGCCACGCGGAGATCGGCTGGCATTCGCGGGCATGTGCCGAAGCGTCTCGATCTGGAATGTGAACACGGGTCGGAAGGACGCCGAGTTGCCCACCGGCGGTTACCTCAGTGGCAGCATTGCCTGGGCCAACAACGACCTGTTGATGGCCCTTGCGGACGGCGTGTGCTTCCTGCAGCCTCCGAACACGCGAGGGCTAAAAGAACTCAATCAGCCTCAGTATCCAATCACCAATGCTACGTTGGCGTCTGACGGAACAAAGCTGGCCACGTTCAGGGACGATTTTGGCAAGCTGGAAATCTGGGACACGCGGACGGAAGCGCGGCTGCTCGAATTGAACGCCGGTAACTATCCCTTCGACAAGTTCGGCCTCATCTTTTCGCCGGATGGAAAACTCCTCGCGAGCGGTGTGTCAATCGACTCAGGTGACACCAGCGGCTATTGCATCACCGTCTGGGATGCGGCGAGCGGCCATCGCCTGCACTCCTGTGCTATCCCCGAGAAGACACTCGCGCTCGCGTTTTCGCCGGATGGGAGGACGCTGGCGGCCGGTGGCTACGAGGGCACTCTGCGGATGCTCGACCTCCAGGGCGGTCCGATGCGCTCCGTTGAGAACGGTGCCGGCATATTCGCCCTGGCCTTTTCTCCCGATGGCCAACGAGTCGCGACCGGTGGTTCGCGCGGCCAGGTGAGGCTCTGGACGGCCGATACGCTGACACCCCTCGAGACGGTCGTCCTCTATCGAGACACGACGGCGCTGCGCTGGGCGATGCTGTTTGCCGCCGGTTTCGCTTGGATCATCGCCGCCGACTTGTGCATACAATCCGCAAAGCGGCGGCGCCGACTGCAACGCCGGCAGCATGCGGCGGGCCGGCCGTGAGCGTGTCTGTACAGGCCGGCGGGCGTTCGGCGAAACTGGGGCCGATGCGTCCATCGTCCGGACGCCGCCTCGCCCTGTTTTGGCCAGCTCACTGGCATCGCTGTCATGTCGACCGAGAAAGCTACCGCGATTGTGCTGCGCACGGTCGACTTCAGCGAAACCAGCAGCGTGGTCACGCTGTTCACGCGCGAATTTGGCAAGCTCAGCGCGCTGGCCAAGGGAGCCCGCCGGCCCAAGGGGCCCTTCGAGTCTGCCCTTGACCTGCTTTGCCTGTCTCGCATAGTGTTCCTGCGCAAGTCCCACGAGGCACTCGACCTCTTGACCGAAGCCAAGCTCGAGCGACGGTTTCGCATTCGCGGCCGCGAGCTGTCGAGCCTGTACGGCGCATACTACGTCGCCGAGCTGCTCAACGAACTTACCCACGATTACGATGCCCATCCCGCGCTGTTCGACGTCGCGGAGCACACGCTCCTTGCGCTCGCCACGAGCGGTTCGATCCCCGCGCTCTTGCTGCGGTTCGAACTCGCTGCGCTCGTGCTGTTGGGGCACCTCCCCTCGCTGCGCTTCTGCGTCGAATGCGGCGCATCGGTCGAACCCACGGGCCGCGTCGCCTTTGCCCAACTGGCCGGGGGCGTGTTGTGCCCGCGCTGCCGCCCCGGCAAGCCGCAGGTCATTTCGGTCAGCGGGCCCGCGGTGTTGCTGCTGGAACAATTCGCCGACCTGGAGTCGGATGCCTGGAGCCGCGTCGCGCTCGAGCGGCCGTTGGCCGGGGAGCTGCGCGGCGTGATGAACAACTACCTGGCACACCTGATCGGTAAACGACCGAAGCTGCATCGCTATCTGGGTCGCACCTTGGAGTAGCCGCACGTTGGTCACCTGCAATCGTCAATCGCCGCACGCGCCGCTTTGCGGTGCCACCGTCGTCTGCGCCGCTCTGGCGCTGGCGGCCGTGCTATGCGCCGGCTGCAAGTCGGGCGGCCAGGGCCTGTTCGGCTCGTGGAACAAGGGCGTCGCGCAAACCGAAGAACAAGTCGCCGCGCCGGTCCTCGATCGGTACGGCAATCCGGTGCGCGACAACCTGGCGGGCTACGATGCCCCCGGCGAAGCCCTGACCGGCGCGAACACTGCGGACGACGATGAAGACAAAAGCTTCTTTCAGCGCTTGCCCTCGCCCAAGCAGACCTACGGCAAGATGAAAAGCGCCGTGGGCCTCGGCCCGGATCGGCGGATCGCGGACGCCGCCTACCATGAAGGCGAAAGGCTGTTTCGCGAGAAGCGCTACGACGCCGCGGCCAAACAATTCAAGCGCGCCCACAAGCGCTGGCCCGACTCGCCGCTCGAAGAGGATGCGATGTTCATGCGCGGCGAGAGCTTGTTCTTCGCCGATCACTACGACGACGCCAGCGACGTGTTCGTCAACTTGATGAAGAAGTACGAGAACTCGCGGCACCTCGACAAGGTGGTGAAACGGCAATTTGCCATCGCCCGCTACTGGGTCGAAGTACAGCGCGTCAAACCGATTCCGCTGTTGGTGCCCAACATCTGGGACGAAACGCGGCCCTGGTTCGACACGGCCGGCAACGGTCTGGCCGTGTACGAAAGCGTGTGGCTGAACGATCCGACCGGGCCGCTGGCCGACGACGCCGTGATCGCCACGGCCAACGAGCACTTCGTTCACGACCGGTTCGAAGACGCCGACCAGTACTACACCCAACTGCGCCGCGACTATCCCAAGAGTGAGCACCAGTGGGCTGCGCATCTGCTCGGCCTGCGTGCCAAACTGGGCAAGTACCAGGGGCCGCGCTACGACGACACACCGCTCAAAGAAGCCCAAGACATCGTCGAGCAGACGCTCGTCCAATATCCCGAAATGCCGGCCGACGAACGCGAGCGGCTGCTGCGCACCCGGCAAACCATCTTGGCGCAGCGGGGCGAACGGCTCTGGAACATGGGCGAGCATTATGCCAAGGGCAAGTACTATCGCGCCGCGAAGTACTACTACGCCCAGGTGCTCGAGGAAACTCCCGACACGCGGTTCGCCGAAATGGCCCGCCAGCGGCTGGGCGAATTCCAGACGGAACCAGATGTGCCGACGAGCAAGTTCCAATGGCTCGTCGATGCCTTCCCCGAGCCGAAGCCCAAGGGCTTGCCCGACGGGAGCGACACCGGCACCGCGCGCCTGGCACGCAACCCGCGCTAGCCGCGCATGAGACACGCGATGGATCGCCAGCGCTCGCCAATCTGCCATCCATACGGCCGGCCGGCGCGCCGCCTTGCGGCGTTGCTGTTGTTGTTCGCGACGGCGGGCGGATGCGCGGGCTATCGCGCCGGCGTGGCCTCGCTCTACCCGCCGGAAATCCGCACGGTCTATGTACCGATCTTCGATTCGACAAGCTATCGCCGCAACTTGGGCGAACGGCTGACCGAGGCCGTCGTCAAGGAAATCCAGCTCAAGACGCCGTTCCAGGTGGTGAACACGCCCAATGCCGACAGCGTGCTGACGGGCACCCTGGTCAACGACACCAAGCGGGTGATCGTCACGAGCCCGACCGACGAGGCCCGCGAATCCGAATTGACTTTCCAGGTCCAGGTCCGCTGGGTCGATCGCCAGGGTACGCTGCTCCGCGCGCCGGCCGCGGTAGCGATTCCCGGCGCGTTGGCCGACGTCGATTATGCCAGCAGCGTCGTTCCCGAGGCCGGCCAATCGATCGTCGTCGGCCAGCAAAAGGCGATCCAGAAGATCGCCGAGCAGATCGTCGGACTGATGGAAGCCCCGTGGTAGACTCCGTGGCATGAGCAATGCCATCGATCCGCGGCTCCCGCAACAGCCGCTTCCTCTCGCACAACGTTTTCCCGGCCGGTCGACCGAGTGGCGCCTGCGCACGCGGGCTGTGCCGCTTGGTCCGCGCCCGCTGGTGATGGGCATCGTCAACGTCACGCCCGACAGCTTCTCCGACGGTGGGCTGTACGACGATCCTCGGCAGGCGATCGAACATGGGCTACGGTTGTGCGCCGCCGGCGCCGACCTGCTCGACATCGGCGGCGAAAGCACGCGGCCCTATGCCGAGAGGGTGCCGGCCGATGACGAGCTGCGCCGCGTCATGCCTGTCCTCGAGGGCTTGCGAGCTGCCGGCGTGCCACTGTCGATCGATACGTCGAAGGCCGTGGTCGCCGAAGCGGCCCTGGCAGCCGGTGTCGAAATCATCAACGACGTGACGGCGCTGACCGGCGATCCGCGCATGATCGACGTCGCACGCACGAGCGGAGCCGCGGTCTGCGCGATGCACATGCGCGGCAATCCGCAAACCATGCAGGATGCTCCGAGCTATGGCGATTTGTTCGGCGAAATCGGCGGCTTTCTCCGCGACCGCCGCGATGCGCTGACCGCGCAGGGGATCGCCCAGGAGCGCATCGCCCTCGACCCGGGCATTGGTTTCGGCAAGACGCATCAGCACAACCTGGATCTGCTCACCGGCTGCTGGCGCTTTCACGACCTGAGCTGTCCGCTCTTGGTCGGCCCTTCACGGAAGGGCTTTATCGCCAAGGTTCTGGGCGACAAAGCGCTCGACCGCATGGCCGGCACCATCGGCGTGACCCTGGCTCTGGCGGCCCAAGGGGTGCAAATCCTGCGCGTGCACGACGTCGGACCGGTGCGGCAAGCCTTGGAACTGTTCGCGGCGGTCGGCGGGATCGACGGAACCGCGCGGCGAGTCGAGTAACCGCGGGCCAGGCGGCAGCCTCGCCCGAACCGCAGCGCACAAACCTCTTCTGCACAGCCACTTAGGACATTTCATGCCAATCTCTGCGGCGTTCGACCGGCGTTGACTCTGCGGCAGGGGCTGGCAATACTTCGCTCTGGATCGAAGTGTCTTTCCCCGCACGCTTTGCGCCTGATTTCAGGCTCTTCCCTATGGCGATCGCCGAGCAGTCCGATTTGCGCACCTATTGCGTCGACTTGGCGCAGCGCGCCCAGGCGGCATCGGTCGATCTCGGCTGCGCGCAGGGGGCTCAGAAAAACGAATGGCTGCGGCAATGCGCGGCACGACTACGCGAGCGTGCCGAGAAGATCCTTGACGCCAATGCCCGCGATGTGGCCGCGGCACCCGAATACGGCCTGACGCCGGCGGCCGTCGACCGGCTGCGTTTGACGCCCGCGCGCATCGAGGACATGGCCCGGGGGCTCGAAGAGGTCGCCGCACTGCCCGACCCGATCGGCGAGGTGATCGAGTCGTCGGTACGTCCCAACGGACTCGACGTGCAAAAGATTCGCGTGCCCTTGGGCGTGATCTTCTTCATCTACGAGTCGCGCCCCAACGTGACGGCCGACGCGGCCGCGCTGTGCGTCAAGAGCGGCAACGCCGTGATCCTGCGCGGTGGCAAAGAGGCCCTGCACTCGAACGTCGTGCTCACCGAATTACTGGTCGCCGAGCTGCCCGCCTGCGGGCTGCCCGCCAGCGCCGTGCAGCTCGTTGGCACCACCGATCGCGACGCCGTGGGACATTTGTTGGGCTTGGATGAATATGTCACCGTCGCCATCCCCCGGGGCGGCGAGAGCCTGATCCGCCGCGTGGCCGCCGAGGCCCGGATGCCGGTGATCAAGCACTTTACGGGCAATTGCCACGTCTATGTCGATCGCGCGGCCGACCTCGAGATGGCCGTGCGTTTGACCGAGAATTCGAAGTGCCAGCGCTACGGCGTTTGCAATGCCGCGGAATCGCTGGTCATCCACGAGGACGTCGCCGAGGCGTTTCTCGCGCGGCTCGCGCCGGTCCTGGCCCGGCAACAAGTGGAGATCCGCGGCGACCAGCAGGTTTGCCGACTTGTGCCCGGCGCCGTTGGGGCGACGGCCGACGATTGGTCCACCGAGTATTTGGCGCCGATTCTTTCGGCCAAGGTGGTCAGTTCGCTCGATGAGGCGATCGACCATATCAATCGCTATGGCTCAAAGCACACCGACACGATCGTCACGCGCGACTACGACGCGGCCCGGCGATTCGCGGCCCGTGTCGACAGCGCGGCCGTGATGATCAACGCCAGCACGCGGTTCAACGATGGTGGGCAGCTTGGGTTGGGCGCTGAGATCGGCATCAGCACCGACAAGTTTCATGCGCGGGGCCCGTGCGGACTGAAGGAATTGACCAGCTACAAATACATCTGCTACGGGAGCGGCCAGACGCGCACCTAGCAGCCTCGCACCGATGCGGTCTGGGCAAGGAGGCCCCGCATGTCCGAAGACGTACTCAGCCAGGCGGAAGTCGAGAACTTGCTGTCCGCCGTCGGCGCAGCCAAGCCCAAACCCGCCGCCGCGGCCGCCCCGAAGGCCGCCGCGCCGGGTCGCCCGCGCGAGAAGGTCACGCCCTACGACTTCAAGCGGCCGGAACGCGTCGGCAAAGAGCAGATGCGGGCGCTGCAGACCCTGCACGAAGGCTTCAGCCGCAATTTCGGCGCGGCGCTCTCGGCGTTCTTGCGCAGCATTGTCGAAGTGAAGCTGACGAGCGTCGATCAGTTGACCTACAGCGAGTTCGTCTTCAGCCTCGAGAACCCGACTTGCTTCAACCTGCTGCAGGCCGAGCCGCTCGAAGGCAACCTAATCCTCGATATCAATCCTTCGATCCTGTACCCAATCATCGATCGGCTGCTGGGCGGCGGGCAAGAACCGAGCGCGCCGATGCGCCGCCCGCTGACCGAGATCGAGCTCGGCCTGGTCTCGCGGATTACGCAGTTGTTCTTGCACGAGCTGCGCAAGGCCTGGGAAAACGTCCTCGACTTGAACCTGTCGGTGGTCCGCGTCGAGAGCAACCCGCACCTCGTGCAGATCGTGCCGCCGAACGAAGTCGTCGTGCTGATCAGCTTCGAGCTCACGATGGGCGAGCTGCGCGGCATGCTCAACCTGTGCATCCCATTCAACTCGATCGAACGCATCAGCTCGAAACTCTCGTCGAATAGCTGGACCACCTATGGCCGGCGCAACGCCACGCCCGAGACCGTGCAGCACATCAGCCAGGCGATTAGCGGCGCCTTGACCGAGCTGGTCGTCGAGCTGGCCGAGACAACCATCACCACCCGTGAGCTGATCGGCCTCCGCGTGGGCGACATCATCACCACCGACAAAGACGTCCGCACTCCGCTGATCGTGCGGATCGAAGGCGTCGAAAAATTCCACGCCCGGCTGGGGGCCTACAAGGGCCAGAAGGCCATCATGGTGCAAGACACGGTGGCCAATCAGCCCGGCTGAATCGCCGTCCGACGGGCACGCGGCTAACCGCCGGCGGCCGGGCGCCGTGCCTCAAAACTCGGCGTTCCCCGGTGTGCGCGGGAACGGGATCACGTCACGGATATTCGCCATCCCGGTCACGAACTGCACGATGCGTTCGAGCCCCAGGCCAAATCCGGCATGCGGCACCGTGCCGTACCTTCGCAGGTCGAGATACCACCAGTAGGCCTGCGGATCGAGATGCTGTTCGCGCATCCGCGCCTCGAGCACGTCGAGCCGCTCCTCGCGCTGGCTGCCGCCGATGATCTCTCCGACGCGGGGCACGAGCACGTCCATCGCCCGAACCGTGCGTCCGTCGTCGTTGAGCCGCATGTAGAACGGTTTGATCGACCGCGGATAGTTGTACAAGATCACCGGCCCGCCAATGTGCTTTTCCGTGAGGTAGCGTTCGTGCTCGGCCTGCAGATCGTGCCCCCAGGCGACCGGGTATTCAAACTTCTGGCCCGACTTGGTCAGGATCTCGACCGCCTCGGTGTATTCGATGCGTACGAATTCACGAGCGGCGATCGTCTGTAGCGTGCTCAGCACGCTGTCGTCGATCCGAGCCTGAAAGAACTGCATGTCTTCTTCGCAACGCGACAGCACGTCGGCCACGATGCGCTTCAAGAAGGCTTCGGCCAGCCGCATGTTGTCGAACAGATCGAAGAAGGCCATTTCCGGCTCGATCATCCAGAACTCGGCCAGGTGGCGCGACGTGTTCGAGTTCTCGGCGCGAAACGTGGGGCCAAAGGTGTACACCTTGCCCAACGATGTCGCGAACACCTCGGCTTCCAATTGCCCGCTGACGGTCAGAAACGCGGGCTGCGCGAAGAAATCCTGCGCGTAGTCGATGCCTTGCGGCGTGCGCGGTGGCTTGTCCAGATCGAGCGTCGTGACGCGAAACATCGCGCCTGCGCCTTCACAATCGCTGGCCGTGATGATCGGCGTGTGAACGTAGAGAAAGCCCTGCTCCTGGAAAAACTCGTGAATCGAGCGGCAGATGCAATTGCGCACCCGGGCCACGGCGCCAAAGGTGTTCGTCCGCGGGCGCAGATGGGCGATCGTCCGCAGGTACTCGAACGAGTGCGCCTTTTTCTGGAGCGGGTAGGTTTCGGCGTCTGCCGTGCCGACCAATTCGACGTGGCTCGCGTGCAACTCGGTGGCCTGGCCCTTGGCGGGCGACGCTTTCACTTCGCCCTGAATGAGGACGCTCGACCCGGCCGTCAGATGTCGAACGACGCCATCGTAGTTGGATAGTTCTCCCGGCGCGACGACCTGCAAATTGCCCAGGCACGAGCCGTCGTTGAGCTCCAGGAAACTGAAGCCCCCCTTCGAATCGCGGCGCGTTCGCACCCAGGCGGCCAGCTCCACCTGGCGGCCGATCGCGTCGGCCTTGCGTACCTGGGCAACCGAAAGTCGTTCCATCGCGCGTCCTGCCGCGGGAGAAAGGTCCTGAGACTAGTGCACGCCTTCCGCCGCGAGCCACCGCTCGGCATCGAGCGCCGCCATGCAGCCGGTGCCGGCCGCCGTGATCGCCTGCCGGTAGTAGTCGTCGGCCACGTCGCCCGCGGCAAACACCCCGGCAACGCTGGTGAAAGTGCGATGCGGCACGGTGAGCTTGACGTACTTCTTCTCCGTCAGCTCCAGCTTGCCTTCGAGAAAACGCGTGTTCGGCGTGTGGCCGATCGCCAGAAACACCCCTGCGGCTTCGCGCTCGTGCGTCGCTCCGCCGTCGGCAGTGCTGCGCAGCCGCACCGCGGTCACGCCGCGCTCGTCGGTGCCCAACACCTCGTCGAGGGCATGATTCCAGACCACCTCGATCTTCGGATCGCTCAACGCGCGCTGTGCCATGATTTTCGAGGCCCGCAGTTCGTCGCGGCGATGGACCAGGTAAACGCGGCTGGCGAACTTGGACAAGTAGGTGCTTTCCTCGACGGCCGAGTCGCCCCCGCCCACGACAACCAGGGGCTTGTTGCGGAATCGCGGCAGCGCGCCGTCGCAGACTGCGCACGCGCTGACGCCGCGGTTCTTGTAGCGATCTTCCGACGGGAGCCCCAGGTAGTTGGCCCGGGCACCGGTGGCCACGATCACGGCATGGGCCTCGACTGGCTGGCCTTCGAGCAACTTGAGGCGGTAGGGCCGATGCGAGAAATCAACTTCGACCACGTCGTCGGTGACGATCCGCGAGCCGAAATTCGTGGCCTGCTGCCGCATGAGCTCCATTAATTCGGGACCGCTGACGCCTTCTTTCTGGTGCGGCGCCATGAGCTGACGGCGATCGGCCACGATCGCGTGGTCGAGATACCCACCCAAATCACCCGCGGGAAAGCCCGGGTAGTTTTCCACCTCGGTGGTGAGCGCCAGCTGACCTAGCGGCAAGGTGCCGGCCAGGCGGTTTTCTTCGGTGATCGCCCCCTCGATGACGAGCGGTTTGAGCGCCGCGCGGGCGGCGTAGATGGCCGCGGTCCAGGCCGCTGGGCCGCTGCCGATGATGACGACTTTTTCTGTCACGAATTCGCTTCCTGCACCTAGAGCCCTGGGATGAGGTCGCCTGAAGGGGCGGCTACCGCCCCGGCCCCGCATGAACTGGCCACGCGAGACCCAGCCGTTGCGCGGGCCAGGCCGCTCGCGGCAGCGCGGCATGGCGAGCGCCGCTCGGAAAGAGGCTGAATTATAGGGGACCCGCGCAGTCCGTCTACCGGATTCGCGTTGCGGTGGAGCGGCCCCGGCAGCTGACCTATATTGGGCGATTGACCGAACGCACGATGCGGCGGCACACGGGGTCTGAAGGCGGTTCCATGTACCTGCTCTTGATCTTCTTCGCGTCGGCGGTGGTGTTGTTGGCCGCCTATCGCGTGTACGGTCCCTTGCTGGGCCGGCTGCTGCAGCTCGACTCCGAACGCCCGACGCCAGCCGTGGCGCTGCGCGACGACGTTGATTTCGAGCCCATCGCGCCGCAATTCCTGCTGGGCCAACATTTCTCCGCGATTGCCGCGGCCGGCCCCATCGTCGGCCCGATCCTGGCCGGCGTGGCATTTGGCTGGTTGCCGGCGCTCTTGTGGATCTTATTCGGATCGATCTTCATCGGCGGCGTGCACGACATGCTGGCGCTGGTGGCCTCGATCCGGCACCAGGCGCGCTCGATTGCCGAAGTGGTCCGAGATCACATGAGCGTGCGGTCGTACCTGCTGTTCCTGAGCTTTGTCTGGCTGGCGCTGGTGTACATCATCGTCGCCTTCACCGATATCACGGCCGCAGCCTTTGTCGGGCAGCAAACGCTCGAAAGCGGCCAGGTCGTCTCGGGCGGCGGCATCGCCAGCTCGTCGTTGATGTATTTGATGCTGCCGATCGTCATGGCGTTGCTGATGCGCTATACGGGATTGTCGCTCGGCAAGGCCACGGCCATCTTCGTGCCGCTCATCGGCGTGGCGATCTGGCTGGGCCAGAAGGTGCCGGTCGACCTCGATCGCTGGCTCGAGCTGACGCCGCAGCAGACACACAAGCTCTGGGACGTGTTGCTGCTGGGCTATTGCCTCGTGGCGTCGGTCACTCCGCTGTGGCTGCTGCTGCAGCCGCGAGGGCACCTCGGTGGCTACTTCTTGTATATCGCGCTCATCGGCGGCGGCGTGGGCCTGTTGTTCGGCCCGCAACCGATCGAGTACCCGGCCTTCACCGGCTGGACCAGCGCCAAGGGCGAGACGCTGTTTCCGATGCTGTTCATCACCATCGCCTGCGGCGCCTGCTCGGGATTTCACTCGCTGATTGCCTCGGGCACGACGTCGAAACAACTGCGACGGGAGACCGACGCACGGCCGATCGGTTATGGCGCCATGTTGCTCGAAGCGCTGGTGGCCATTTTGTCGCTGTCCTGCGTGATGATCCTGATGCCCAACTCCGATCCGTTGCGCAACGGGCAGCCGAATTACATCTATGCCCACGGGATCGGGACCTATATGCAGTCGTTGGGCATACCGCCCGCGCTGGCGATTTCGTTTGCGCTGATGGCGTTCACGACGTTCGTCTACGACACGCTCGATGTCTGCACGCGCCTGGGTCGGTACATCATCCAAGAACTCACCGGTTGGCGCGGCACCGGCGGCCGCTGGTTTGGCACGGCGCTGACGGCCTGCACGCCCTTGTTCTTCGTCACGCAGACGGTCACCGACGCCGCCGGCAAGGCCCAGCCGGCCTGGAAGGTCTATTGGTCGTTGTTTGGAGCCAGCAATCAACTCCTGGCGGCGCTGACGCTGTTGGGCGTCACCGTCTGGTTGTGGCGCACACGCCGCGCCTGGTGGGTCTGGCTCGTGACGGGCGTCCCCACCGTGTTGATGTACGTGATGAGCAGTTGGGCGCTGCTGAGCATGGTGCGGGCCGGCTACAACGCCGAAGGTGCATGGCAGCCGGCCACGGCGGTGCCCTGGGTGGCGATCATCCTCGTGGCGCTGGCCGCGCTCATGTTGCTCGAAGCCATCTGGGTGATCTTGATTCGCCCCTTCTTGGGCACGCCCCCGAAAGGCCAGCCGGCAACGCTTCCGGCCGGCTGATCCATCGCACTTGCCAGTTTGCCCCGGATGTCCTTTTCCGGGCAGCAACTAGCGCCGCAAGTCCATGCCAATCAAGGACTTGGACTTCGGTAGCAACCGCCTTGCCCGGCCTCGACATGGACGTATGGTTGAGGTGGCGGTTTCTAGTTTTGCTGCTGCCCCGTCGGGCCGTAGCGTTCGGGAAGACGACGCGCCAGTCGTCAGGAGTAGGCTCATGACCGCGGGAACCATGCGCGCAACGAGAAGTGGCTGGGTCGGCAGTCACTACTGGAACGGCGGTTGGCATTCAGTCGGCGGCGATTCGTTTGAGAACCGTAATCCCGCTGACGTCTCCGTCGTTCTGGGCACCTATCCCTGCGGCGGAGCGAATGAAGTCGATCAAGCGGTACGTTCCGCCCGCCGCGCGCAGCCGGCATGGCGTCGTACGAGTCGCATTCGCCGCGGCGAGTTGTTCCTCCGCCTGGCCGAGCGGATCGCCCAACAGACCGACGTCCTCGCGGCCGTACTGGCCCGCGAAAGCGGCAAGGTGCTCAACGAAGCGCGGGCCGAAGTGACCGAAGGGCTGCACATGGTCGAATACGTGTGCGGTACGGCGCGGCAGCCGATCGGCGAGGTGCTCGCGTCGGAGATCGCCGCCAAGGACCTGTATGTGCGCCGCAAGCCGCGCGGCGTCGTGGCAGTGATTACGCCGTGGAACTTTCCCTTCGCCGTCCCGTTGTGGATGCTGGGGCCCAGCCTGCTCGAAGGCAACACGGTTGTCTTCAAGCCCTCGGAAGAAACGCCGCAAATCGGCCAGCGGCTCGTCGAGTTGTTCGCCGAAGTGGGGTTTCCGCCGGGCGTGGTGAATCTGGTGCATGGCCTGGGCCAGGAAGCCGGCGACCAACTGGCGCGGCACAACGACGTCGACGTCGTCTGCTTTACCGGCAGCTACGACGTCGGCGCACACATTCGCCGGCTGGCCGCCGATTGCGACCACAAGACGTGCGCGTGCGAGATGGGCTCGAAGAGCGCCGTCATCGTATGTGCCGACGCCAATCTGGAACTGGCCTGCGACGCCGCCGTACTGAGCGCGTTCAAGACCACCGGCCAGCGATGCGTTTCGGCCGGTCGCATCCTGGTGCACGAATCGCTCGTCGATCGCTTTGCCGAGGGCCTGGTCGATCGAGCCCGTCGGCTGCGATTTGCCGACCCGTTCGACCCCCAAGCGTTTGCCGGGCCGGTGATCAACCAGGCCGCCCTCGACAAGGTTCTGCACTACAACGCGCTGGCCCGGGAAGAGGGTGCCGAGGTACTGCTCGCAGGGGGCCGCCTGACCGACGGTTCGCTGGCGGGCGGTTATTTCCTGTCGCCGTTTATCTATCGCCAGGATTATCGCCCCGGCGTGCGCACGATTCGCGAAGAGGTGTTCGGGCCGCACCTGGCGATTGTGCCGTTTCGCGACGATGAGCAAGCGGTCGAGATTTACAACGACACGCCGTACGGCCTGTCGATGGCCGTGATTACCGAAGATTACCGCCGCTGGCGCTATTACCGCGACGAGTGCGACTACGGCATGGGCTACGTCAATCTGCCGTGCATCGGCGCCGAGGTGCATCTGCCGTTCGGCGGCGTGAAGCGCAGCGGCAACGGCCAGCCCTCGGCCGCGGCCCTGGTCGAAGCGGTCACGCATCGCACGGCCTTTACGGTCAATCACGACACGAAGATCACCATGGCCCAGGGGATGAGCGCACAAATCCCCTCCGACCAGCCCCCGAAGTGACGCATGACCACGACCGCCGAACTACAGACTGCTCCGCAGCTAGTTACCCGACTGCCGGGACCCAAGGCCGCCGCGCTCATCGCGCGCGACGACCAGGTCTTGTCGCCGTCGTACACGCGGCAGTATCCGCTGGTGGCCGAACGCGGCTGGGGCTGCGTGATCGAGGACGTCGACGGCAACCGGTTCCTCGATTTCACCGCCGGGATCGCCGTCACGGCCACCGGTCATTGCGATCCCGAGGTCGTGGCCGCGATCGCCGATCAGGCCGGCAAGCTGATCCACATGTCGGGCACCGATTTCTTCTATCGTCCCGAGATCGAACTTGCCGAACGCCTGGCACGGCTCGCCCCCGGCGCAGAGCCAAAACGGGTGTTCTTCGCCAACAGCGGAACCGAAAGCATCGAGGCCGCCATCAAGCTGGCCCGGTACCACACCGGCCGCAGCCGATTGATCGCTTTCTATGGCGCGTTTCACGGGCGATCTTGCGGCGCCTTGTCGCTCAGCGCAAGCAAGGCCATCCATCGACGGGGGTTTGGGCCGCTCTTGGCAGGCGTGCACCACGCAACCTACGACTGCGACGAGCGTGAGCTTGAGCGCGTGTTGGCCCACGTCGCCCCGGCCGAGGAAGTTGCGGCCGTGTTTGTTGAACCGATCCAAGGCGAGAGTGGTTATCGCGTTCCCAGCGCCGACTTCCTGCCGATGCTGCGACGCGTCTGCGATCGCCACGGCATTCTGCTCGTGGCCGACGAGGTGCAGTCGGGCATCGGCCGCACGGGCCGGATGTTTGCTTGCGAGCATTTTGGCGTGGTGCCCGACGTGATTTGCCTCGCCAAGGGTCTGGCCAGCGGGATGCCGCTGGGGGCCGTCGTGGCCAAGGCCGAGCTGATGGACTGGCCGCCGGGCGCACATGCCTCGACTTTTGGCGGCAACCCGATCAGTTGCCGCGCGGCACTGGCGACGCTCGACCTGATCGATCGTGGCTTGCTGGATCAGGCGCGCCAACGCGGGGACGAGCTTTGCCAAGGCCTCGCGCGATTGGCCGCGCAAGGCCTGCCCATCACGGCCGTCCGTGGCCTCGGCCTGATGCTGGCCTGCGACGTCGTCACCGACGGGCAACCCGACTCGCGGCGCCGCGACGATGTCCTGCAAGAAGCCTTTGAGCGCGGCTTGTTATTGCTGGGCTGCGGGCCGGCCGGAATCCGGTTCTGCCCTGCGCTGTGCGTTACATCCGCGCAATGCGAGACGGCACTGCAAGTGCTGGCCAGCGCCCTGCAGGCGACCGGCGCCAGCCGCTAGCCCACCGGGGGCTTTCCCCCATGCCAGCCGAGGCGGGTTCTGGTATGCTCCCCGCAAGATGATCGGCCGTCGAGATTTGGGAGCCTGAACGACACATGACAACGCGGCAACTGACTTTCGCGCTCTTGATGTTCGCCTTGCTGCCGAGCGCCAGCGCCACTGCCGAGGAGCGCAAACACACGCCTGATCCGATCGACAAGGTCAAACAGCTCGTCGACGAGGACAAGGCGATTCTGATCGATGTGCGCGAACTGAAGGAGTGGCGCAAAGGACACATCGTCGGCGCGACGCTGTTGCCGCTCAGCGTGCTGGGGAAAGCGGCCAAGGATTCTGCCGCGCTGGCCCGACTGCTCGAAGATCTGCCCAAGGACAAGCCGATCTACGTCCACTGCGCGTCGGGCCATCGCTGCCTGCTGGCATGCGACGTCCTCGAACAGGCGCAAGGTTACGACTTTCGCCCGCTCAAGCCGGGATACAAGGACCTCGTCGTGGCTGGCTTCGCTCATGCCGAGGGCGACTAGCCGCCCTGCGCTGCGATCCACGCGCCAGCATCGCTAGCACCCGTCGACCTTCGCCGCCTTGACCCGCTACGCCGGCTCCGGCTAGCTTGCCGCACCCTGTATTTCTCCGTTCTCCGCCCCCCTGCGCCAAGGATGGCCCGGGATGTCGAGCTTCGTGCTCCTCAGTTGGTCCACGGTTGCCTTCGCAGGCCTGATCCAGGCACTGCTGGGCCTACTCCAGACCTGGGAACATCGCCGCTTTGCGGTCAGCCGCATCCGTACCCCGGCGACTGCACCGGAGGCGCCGTCGCGCGTGCTGCTGTGCGTGCCTTGCAAAGGCCAGGAAACGGGCCTGGCCGAAAACCTTCGGCCACTGTTTCAACAAGACCACGGCAACTACGAATTGGCCCTGATCGTCGAGTCGCTCGATGACCCCGCCGTGGCGACGATTCGCCAGATGCTCGCCGAATTCCCCAGCTTCGACGCGCGGCTGGTCGTTGCCGGACGCGCCGCCGACGGCGGCCAAAAGGTCCACAATCTGCTCGCGGCCACGGCCCATTTGTCGCCGGCGATCTCGACGATTGCTTTCGCCGATTCCGATGCGCGGCCCCAGCGATCGTGGCTCACTCGCCTCGTGGCGCGGCTCGAACGGCTGGAGTGCGGCGCCACCACCGGATATCGCTGGTTCGTGCCGCAGCGTGCGGGGTTGGGCAACGCGCTGCTCTATTCGATCAATGCGGGCGTCGCCTCGATGTTGGGGCCAGGCGGCCATCACCTCGTCTGGGGAGGCTCCTGGGCCATTGCCCGCGCGACGTTCGACCGCCTGGACCTGCACGATGCCTGGTATGGCGCGGTCAGTGACGATCTCGTCGCGAGCCGCGTGCTGGCCAGGGCCGGCCTGAAGATCGAGTTCGTGCCCGAGTGCATGGTCGCTTCGCCGCTCGATGTCTCGCTGGGTCAGAGCCTCGAGTTCATCCGCCGTCAGTACATGATGGCGCGGTTCAACGTGCCCAAGTATTTCTGGCTGGCTGGCATGATTCTGGCAATCGCCGTGGGGGCGTTCTGGGGCGGCCTGGTGCTGGCCCTGTTCGGCGCGCTGAGCGGTGCGGCGTGGTGGACCATGCCCTTGGCGGCCACGCTGAGCATCTACCTGTTGCTCGTCGCGCGCGGCATCGTGCGGCAGGCGATTCTGCAAGCATGCCTGCCCCAGGCCTGGCCAACTTTGCGGGCGTGGGCCGTGTTCGACTGCCTCGCCGCGCCGCTGGCGACGCTCGTGCACTGGGCCGGCTGGATGTCTGCGTTGAATGGTCGCTGTGTCACCTGGCGCGGCGTGACCTATCGCTTTCTCCGCGGCGGACAAGTCGCCGTGTTGGGCCGCGCAACAAGTGCGGCAGAATCGTTCACTCCGCCACGACCGCATTCACGATCGGTGCGGACCGGCGATGTCGCTCAAGTTTGAGTTTGCAAGAAAGGAACCGTGTCGATGCACGTCGTGCTCTGGGACACCCGTAAACGGGACATCTCGAAGGATTTCGCCGGCGGCTACGGCGTCGGCATGTACCAGGGTCACGGCGGCGCCCGCGGCTGGTTCCTGAGGCAGATGTACAAGCGCGACCGCCGCCCCGTGTCGCTGAATTTCGCGTACCTGGCCGCGATCTTTCGCCGCCTGGGCCACACGGTCCAGTATGCCGAAGACCAGCTCCCCGCCGGCGCCGACCTGTACGTCTTCAATCCTGCGCTGGTGACGCTCGACCTGGAAGTGGCCGCCATGCAGCAGGCCCTGGCCCAAACGCCGCGGCCGCGCGTACTCGTCACGGGACTCGTGGCCTACACCTTGCCCGAGGCCTTCGCAAATCTCGACGTCAAGCTGGTCAAAGGCGAGCCCGAGCAACTGCTGTGGAAGCTCGACGAGGTGCTCGAATCGCCGCAGCGGATCGTCGAGGTCGGCACGGTGAAGAACCTCGACGACCTGCCCTGGCCCGACTGGTCGCCGTTCCAGCCGCAGCGGTTCAAGATCGCTTACGACTTCTGGCAGTTTCCCACGGGACTGGTCCAGCAGAGCCGCGGCTGCACGTTCAGTTGCAACTATTGCCCGTACATCATCATGGAAAACGCCACGCGGTTCCGCGATCCCGAACAGGTGGTCGCCGAAATCCGCCACGGCATGCGCGAATACGCCTTTCGCTCGTTCAAGTTCCGCGATCCGCTGTTCGGGCTCGACCGCAAGCGGGTGCTCGCGCTGGCCGAGCATCTCGGCAAGCTGCCCAAGCGAGTTCAATTCTCGATCGAGGGGCGGATCGACATTCTCCGGCCCGAAACGCTCAAAGTGCTCAAGGAAGTGGGCCTGGTGAGCATCACGGTAGGCATCGAAACGCCGGCCGAGACGACGCTCAAGCAATATAAGCGCGCGCCGATCAAGGACGACAAGCAGCGGGAGTTCGTGGCCCGGTGCCGCGAGCTGGGCATTCGCACGGTCGCCGGGTTCATGATCGGCTTTCCCGAGGACACGCCGCAGTCGATCCGCAACGTGCTCAAATACGCGAAGTCGGTCAACCCGACTTTCGCGAATTTCAACATCGTCACCCCCTACCCCGGTACCGAGTTCTTCCAGCAGGTCCGCGAACAGGTCGCTAGCTTCGACTACTCGAAGTACAGCGTCTACACGCCGGTGATGAAGTACCAGCACCTGACAGCCGAAGAAGTGCAGCAATGGCACGCCAAGTGTTTTACGAGCTACTACTTCCGCTGGCCGTATCTGCAGGACAACGCTTTGTTGCTCTGGCCGTGGCTGAAGCACCTGGGCTTGCAAGCCCCGCCGAAGGCCGAGCCCGCTGCGGCGCCGGCGACCGACCCGTTGCCGGTGCTCGACCAGCGGTCCGAGCTGCGCGCCGATCAGCCGCACGAACAGGTACACACGATTTCGTCGCCCGGCTCGCGGACTCCCGGTTCGCGCACGGCTGCCTGAGACGAACTAGACGCCGCGCACGACGACGACGTACCAGAACCCTGGTCCGTGTACGCCGGTGGTCAATTTCAGCTCCAAGTCTCCGGTCTTGCTCGGACCAGTAATCAGCGTGACGTTACTCGGCAGGCGATCGAGCCCCGCGGCTTCGAGCCGAGTGAACACGTCGAACAAATCGGCGACGATTTGGCTTTCGGCGACGATTGCAATGTGCACCTTGGGCGCCAGGCTGGCGAGCCGCTCGTGGCCCGGCCGGGCAAGCATGACGAGCGAACCGGTCTCGGCCACGGCACATTCACAACTGGTGACGCCGACGTCGGCCGCCAGCATCGCGGCTTTGGCAGCGGACGGTTGTATCTCGGCCAGCGCCGCGTAGTCGGCCACGGTCAAGCCCAACTCGGCCGCGAGATCCTGCCAGCCGAATTGCTCGAGGACAGGATGCTGCCAGCAGAGCGCGTGCCGCGCCCCGTGCCGCTCGATCCACTCCTGCACCTGGTGCCGGGCCGCGATCCAATCGTCGACGGCCACCGCCGTCCCGCCGACGGCCGTGGCCTCGCGCACGAACGATGCTACGCGATCGTCGCCACCACCGACGTAGCCGATGCTCGCCGGAATGTCCCCGCGCGTCGCGACGTGAAAGCGGCTGCCGGACTGGGTCGCCTGCCGCACGCGCTGGAAAAACTCGTCACGATTCATCCCCGCTGCTCCTCGCGCCACCAGTCGCGAAACCGTTGTGCAGCCGGCGCTGGAAAATCGCGGGCCGCCGTCCAGCCACCGACACCGGGCAAACGGCGCAACCACGGCGAGCCGCGTTTCAACCGCCCCACGGTGCGCGTCGCCAGCCACGTAGCCAACCGGTAGGCCCAAGGCCGCCGCATCGCGCGCGCCCAGAGTCCATAGACGAGCGCTTCGAACTTGCTGCCGGTCGCCGGATCGTCGTGCAGTTGCTCGCGGAGCTTGATGAGCATCTCGGGAATGGCGATCTTCACCGGGCAGGCTGCCTGGCACGCGCCGCACAAGCTCGACGCATGGGGCAAGTGGGGATTTGCCTGCAGACCGTCGTAGAGCGGCGTGAGCACCGCTCCGATCGGCCCGGCATAGACGCCGCCATAGGCATGACCGCCGATATTGCGATACACGGGACAAGCATTCAAGCAGGCCCCGCAACGGATACAGAACAGGCTCTCGCGCAGCGGACCACCGAGGATCCGCGAGCGCCCGTTGTCGAGCACGACCAGGTGAAATTGCTCGGCCCCGTCGAGTTCGCCTGCGCGGCGCGCGCCGGTGATCAGCGACGTGTAAATCGACAGCTTCTGGCCCGTGGCCGCGCGTGCCAGGACTTTGAGAAACACGGGCAGATCCGCCAACCGGGGAATCACCTTTTCCATGCCCATCACCGCGATGTGCACCCGCGGCAGGCTGACGGTGAGCCGTGCATTCCCCTCGTTCGAAACGAGCACGATCGTCCCCGTCTCGGCCACAGCGAAATTCGCCCCGGTGATCCCGACGTCGGCCGAGGCAAACTCGGCGCGGAGCGTTTCCCGGGCATAGGCAGCCAATTGCGGGGCATCGGCCGGTAGCGCCCGTCCCGCCGAGTTCGAGAGAATCTCGGCCACGTTGCCCACGGTCAAGTGTACGGCCGGGGCGACGAGATGACTGGGGCGCTGCTCGGCGACTTGCAGGATGTACTCGCCAAAATCCGTTTCAACGACGTCGATGCCGCGCTCGCCGAGCGCCCGGTTGAGGTGAATCTCCTCGGTCGTCATCGACTTCGACTTGACGACTTTGCGCCCGCCGGCGGCTTCGACGAGGTCGCCGATAATCCGGCAGGCGTCGGCACTGTCGGCCGCGTAATGCACCTGGCCGCCACGAGCGAGGATACTGCGCTCGAGCGTCGCCAGGTGTTCTTCGAGTCGCAGCAGGGTCGCGTCTTTGATCGCCCGCGCACGTTCGCGCAGCAGGCTCGATTCGCGCAGTTGCGCAAACGCCTCGCGATTGCGGCTGCCCAAGGTGTCGCCCAGCCGGCTCAACGCCAACTGCAAGTTGGCGTTGGCCAGCGCTTCGTCAGTCGCCGCAAGAAACTCGTGATGCTCTTGCCGGGTGTAGTCGATCATGGCCGGCATAATAACGCCGGCCCGAGGATGCGACTACAGTCCCCGCCCGCAGGCGGCTAACCGCGGTAATGCACTTTGTAGCCGCCGCACTTGTCGAAGCGAATCACGGCCGTGAATCCGCAGCACCAGTCGTAGCGAACCAGGCCGGCGCCGATGAGCGTGCAGCGCTCGCTGACCACGGGGCAGCCGTCGCAGCAGCACGGAATGCACAGGTCGATCGGGATCTCGCAGCCGGTGCACGGATGGCACACGATGACCGTGAACGTCTTCGTGCAGCAATCCGGTGGCGGGCACAGCAGGCCCAGCCGTGCGGCCTGGGCCGTATTCCCCGCAGCCGCGACGAGCAGCAAAGCCAACACGAGGACCTGGGACATCCGCTTCAATTGTCGTGGCATGGTGATTCTCCTCTTGCGCTGAATGTTCCGGTTGCCGGCGCCAGGCGTGCCCGCGCCAGTTGCCGTGCGAACGCAGGCCGGCAATCGCAGTGCCGGCCTGCACCAAAGCTTGTCATATTTCGGCCCCGACCGCAAAGGGGGGGCCGGCACGGCGAGTGCCTGCGTCGGCACCCAATCATAAGGCGCACCTGCGGAGTAAACGTTACCTCCAGGCCGGAGAACGACGTCCATTTGCCGCATCGACTTTTGTGACCTAGGTTTCCGAAAGCGGGTTCCCTTTCTGGTCCAGGCCCGCACTCCGGCGCTCGCCCGAGCCATGTTGGCACGGTCGGCCGCCGGCGGACCAATGCGGTTCCGCTGCACGGCCATCGAGGCCTAACATACCGTGACGCTTGTCGCAGATGAACGCCGCTGCGCGTCGAGCGAGCCCGTAGCCGGGCGCGAACCAATTCGTTCGTGGAGCCCGGTCAGCGAGGTGTTTGCCGAGCTGTTGTCTGACGGCAACCGCTTTCGGCAGGTTGTCGACGAGCAACTGGCCGAGCTGGCGGCGTTGCGTGACCAATTGCTCCAGCGCCAGTCGCAGCTCGAGCTGCGTGAAGCGCGCCTCGACACCGAGGATCAACGTCTGCTCGCCCAGCAGACAGAACTGGTCGAGCTGCGAGCGGAGATCGAACGCCGCCAAACCGAGCTGCAAGCCCAAGGCGAGCGGCAACACACCGAACTTGCGCAGCGCTGCGACGAACTGGCCGAGCGATGCGAGGCCGTTGCCATTCAGCGCGACACCGCCTTGGCCGATCTGTTAAGTGCCCAGCAAGAGCTGGCACGCCAATCCGAGCACTTCGCCGCCGAGGCGGCGGCGCCACCAGCCGAAATCGTCGAGCGCCTGGCCGCCGTCGAACACGAGCGCGACACCCTGGAAGCCGAGCTGGAAGCGGTCCGCAACCGCACCGCGGAGATGGCCGAAAACCTCACGCTCGAGCGCCGCAAGATGGCCGAAGAGCGCGCCGAATGGGCCGGCGAGCTGCGGCAGTTGCGCAAAGTGCTCGAACGCCAGGCGATGCTCGTCGCCGATCACGAATCAGCCGTGCAGGCCGGCGCGCGATGCATCTCGGCGACGACCGAGGTTTATGGCGCCGTGGCCGTCGCGCAGCGCGATCCGGCGATCAATGCCGTGATGTTGCAGTTCGAAAAGCTGCAAAAAGATCGTGCCCGACGACGAGGCCGCGAGTCGGCCGGTACGCCGACAGATTAGCATCCTTTCGGAAACGACCACGCACAGGAGCCGGTTTGCCATGACGCGCCTCCGCCAATTCGCCGAGTGGTGCTATTGCCGACGTCGTCGTGTCGTGTTGCTGGTCGCCTTGGCAGCGAGCCTCGCCGCCTGCGCGTTGGGCCTCGGCAAACAGCAATTGCTTCCCGTCGTTGCCGGCTGCGTGGGCCTGGTCTACAGCGGTTGGCGATTGGCGGCAGTTTGGCGCAAAGTCGCCCAACCCGTGGCCTGCCGCGCCAGCGCGCCGGCCAAGGCAGCGCCGCCGCCCGTGGCCGAAAAGCCGGGCAACTCTTCCGCACAACTCATTGATCAATTATTGCGGCACGGCCGTCATGCGCTCTTGCTGCGTCCCGAGATCGTCGAGAATCTCACGGCCGAACAGCTTGAGCGCACGCTCGCCGAATTGGCCGACCAGATGGCCCTCGTGCCCGAAGGCGAAGTCTGGGTCGGCGACGGATCGACGTCCGGCGCCGAGTGCTACAGCCCCGAAACGATCCCACAGGGGCGCGTGGTGCGCGTCGCTTCGTATCTGATCGATCGCTTCGCCGTGACCAACGCGCAGTACCGCGCCTTCATCGCCGACGGAGGCTACGAGCAGATGGGACTGTGGGATCCACAGATTTGGCCCGGGGTGCTCGATTTCACCGATCGGACAGGCCATCCCGGGCCGCGCGGCTGGCACGACGGCAACTATCCCGAGGGCGAAGACGATCATCCCGTCGTCGGGGTGTGCTGGTACGAGGCCTGCGCCTATGCACGCTGGGCCGGGAAGCGGCTCCCCACCGATGCCGAGTGGGAAAAGGCCGCCAGTTGGCCCGCGCAACGCTCGGGCAACACACGGCCGGGCCGCAAATTCCCCTGGGGCGATGGCTTCGAGCGCAACCGCGCCAACCTGTGGGGCGCGCGCACCGGCACGGCCGCAGTGCAAGATTTCGCCACGGGCGTCAGCGTGGGCGGTGTCCACCAGATGGTCGGCAACGTGTGGGAATGGACCGCCGGCGCCTACGGCGACGACCAGGACGACCTGATTCTGGCCGCACCGCTGCGTAATCTACGGGGTGGCGCCTTCGACACTTACTTCCCGTGCCAGGCCACTTGCCAGTTCCGCAGCGGCGACGACCCGTTGGCCCGCAAACACAACGTGGGCTTTCGGTGCGCCGTGAGCATGGGCGAGCTGGCCATGGGCAGTGACGCCGGCGCCGGCGAAGAGCTGAATCCCGTCGATCTGCCGGCCGCCGCAGACCTTGCAGACGAATCGATCGCCGCGGGTTGCGCAAGCGCTGACCCGCGGTGCGCCGAAACCCTGGCGGAGATGCATGCATGAATCGCGAAGTCACGCTCGAACTCGATTCGTATCGCCTGGCGCAATACGCGGTCCAGGTGCCGTGCTACATCTGCGACGGTCCAAACACTTTTGATGCCGAGTATTGCCGACACTGCTGCGCGCCGATGGCGGTCAGCCACCAGGCCGCGCATCAAAAGGTGCAACCGCGGCTGATCGCCACGCTGGGGGCCAGCGGCGTCGGCAAGACGGTGTATTTGGGCATGCTGATGGACATCCTGTCGCGGCAGACGCCCGACTTGCAATTGCTGGCCCGCGGCGCCTTTTCCGTCACCCTGCAGCAGACGACGATCGCCGCGCTCGAACAATGCCAGTTTCCGGACAAGACCCCCAACGAGCCCGACCGCTGGAACTGGGTCCACTGTCATATTCGCGACCCGAAGCTGCGGCGACCGGCCGAACTTGTGATGCCCGACCTGGCCGGCGAGGCGCTGCTCGAAGAGGTCGATCATCCGCACACGTATCCCGTCATCCAGTCGCTGTTGCACAAATGCGCCGGCGTGCTGGTCCTGGTCGACGCTTCGCAGGCGCTCGAGGGCCATCGCAACCAGGATTACTTCGCGATGAAGCTGCTGTCGTATCTCGTCGAATTGAACGACGACCCCAAGAACGGCTGGTCCCAGCGCCCCGTCGCGCTGGTCTTTACCAAGGCCGATCAGTCGGCCTCCTGCTTCGACGACCCGCTCGCCTTTGCCCAGACCCAACTCTCCGGGGCCTGGCAGATTTGCGCGCAGCGCTATAAGCAGTTCCGGTTCTTCGCCACCAGCGTGGCCGGCGCCTGCGCTTATCGCCACCTGCCCAGCGGGAATCTGCAGCGCATTCCGCTGCGCATCGAGCCCCGCGGCGTCGTCGAACCGTTCTCCTGGTTGATGGAGCGGCTGCGGGCATAGCGCCAAGCCGACGCGCTGCGGAGTGACACGCACTTGATCGAGCAAGCAATTTTTACGTCGCGCCAGACGGCCCACGCGGCCGGCTATCACCTCGTTGCGCGCAGCCGCGGTTTGTCCGACGCCGACGCCAAGGCGCTGGCCACGTGGTGTCCGTCGCACGACGCGCTCGACAGCCAGGCCACGGACGCCGAGTGCTTCAATTTCCACGGGCTGCCCAGCGGCAACTGGTGCTTGTCGCGCAGCGTGGCCGCCGGAAGCGAGTACAGCGCTCGCGGGGGCTCGGCCATCTACACGCAATGCCTGATCCTGGACGACGACCTCTTGGCGCGCTTCGCGCGGCAGCCCTTGGTGCTGGCCAGGGCCCTGCTCGCCCAGGGCATATGGACAGTGTTGCCCGACCCACCGGCCGAACTGCCGGCCCTGAGCCTGGCGGGCAAGGCCGCCGCGATCGACACCGACCTCGTGGCCGACGTCGTGAGCGGCTTGGGCCACGACCTGCTGGCCGCCACGGTCGAAGTGCTGTCGCAGGGCGGCCACCTGGCACTGGTGCTGCCCGAGCGGCCCCAGCGTTTTCTCGCGGCGGCCGTCGCATGCTTGCCGCTCGAGGCGCGGCTGCGTTGCACGTTTACGACTGGGCTGAGGTACTCCTCGCGCAGACCGTTCCTGGTGCATTGCTGGTCGACTCGGAGCGAGGAGTTGCGACATGCCCGGCGCGAGCGCTGGACGGTGCTCTCTGCGAACGAAGCTGGCGTCGCGCCCCGTTCCACCTGGGGGCAACTCGTGCACCATTGCCTGGCGCGCCGCGATTGGGAGACCTTGATTGGCGCCATCGGCCAATCGGCCAAGTCGGTCGCAGCCGGCGCGGGTCAGCAGCCCAAGGCGCCGGCTGCGGGCGCGAGCGCCCACCGTGCGGTTCGCACGGGGCGCCGCGACAAGTCGCATGCGACCTCGCCGGCTGCAGTCGTTGCCGCGGTGAGCGAGCTGGCCGCGCGGGACGATCTGTACAGCGATCCTTCGCAACAACTGGCCGTCCATTGTCCACGGGCACTCCAGGCGCTCGAACAGCTCGACGACGTGGTCTTCGAGGCCATCGCCGGCAAGCAGGCCGCTTTGGCCGCGCTCAAGCAACTTTGGCCCACCGTGCTCGAACGGCTGGGTCCCAACCTGATCGAAGAGTCGAAGGCGCAATACCTGCGGCACGCGCTGGCCGTTTGGGAGCACTTCAACGCAGGCGACGATCGCTCGACTCCTGAGCGCGGACTGGCGGCGCTCGAAGTGATCGAAGTGCTGCTAGGCGACGCGGCACCGAACCCGTCGGCTGGTCCGCGCTAATCGCTGGTCCGTGGCTGGCTTGGATTCGCGTCCGGCCAAGTCACGCGATAGATCTGTGCCCGGCCCCAATCGGGGTTCACTCCCAGCTTTCCGGGGCCCAGCCAGACGAAATACAGTTGGCCGACGTTTGGAAAGCGGCGGAAATGCACCCCTTCGCGGTTTTCCCAACGCGTGTCGCGCACGTCGTGAACCAGTTGCAATCGGGCCCCCTGCTGCTCGAGTTCTTGCCGCACCTGGGTCAGGCGATAGTCCATGTATCCGTCCCAGATCGGCCGCCAGACGACCCACCGCGCGCCCTGAGTGCTGAACACATACTCCGGCAGGTTGTGACGGCGTGCGGCGCCCACGCAGTCGTACTGAGGAAGCACCTTATAGGCCTGCTTCAACCCGGTATGGAAATACAGCGGCTCCCATTCGTAATTGGTGATCAGCAGATCGTCCCGCTTCGCATGGCCGCGCAGGTAGGCCGACAGGCTGGTCACGACGCCCGCGTTGCGCGACCAGTATTCGGGCAGGAAGGCCGGCACCTCGGTGCGAAACAGTCGTGACGTGATCGTGCCGGGCAGGTGGAACTGGTATTCGATGGCCGTCCGTGGCTTGAGCACCAGCCAGGGGAGCGCGTCGTCGAACCAGTGCGTCAGCGTGCAGATGGCCACGAGGACGACCTCGATCCAGACCGCCCCGCGCGACACCTCGGCAATCAGCGTGGCCGTCACGAGCGCCCCCAACGGGAGCCAGGCACACGCATATCGCAGCCCCAGGTCCCACATGTGATACCAGCTCTGCGTGGCGACGGTGACGGCCATAATCGCGGCCAGGGCCACGAGGATAATCGCCAGCCTGGTTCGCACGGCGCGATCGCCGCGCCAGAGCACCCAAGGCAGCAGCGCCAGCCAGAGCAGCCAGGGAAGCAGATCGCTGATCTCAACGAAAAACTGCCAAAGGCGATAGCCTACGACCTCGAACCGCTGCGGAAATGCCGAGTTTTGTTGCAGACCTACGACGCTCAACGTGAGCCAAGGCACGGTACACAGCACGATCACCGGAAACGTCCAGACGCACCCGACCGCGTATTTTCGTAGCTCGGGAACCGCAACAGCCAGGCAGCCGACCGCGCCCAGCAGCGCCAAGGCCGGCAGCGGATGACAGTGGAACAACACGATGGCGGTGACGGCGAACGCCACGCGCCCCCAGCGTTTGTCCAGGTCGAGAGCCAGGTACAACATCAGGCAACTCAACATCATGTTGAGCGAATAGTGGCGCGCCTGGCGGGTATAGATCAGAAACTGCACGCTCAGCAGCAGGAGCACGACCGCCAGGCAAGCCGTGCGGCGATTCATGCCCAGCCGGCGGCCCAGCCAATAGAGCAGCGGCGCCGTAGCGATGCCCGCCAAAGCAAACGGCAACCGCGCCGCGAAACTCGTATCGCCCAACAGACCGATCGAAGCGGCCGCCAGGTAGAACGGCACCCATGGATGCACCACTTGGATCAACTGCTCGTTGAGACGTTTGCCGCCGTCCGAGTCGGTAAACGTCCGGCCGTCCCAGGCCTTCGGCACGCCGTTGACCAGAATGCTCTGGGCAAATACGGCGGTGTCACCCTCGTCGGCCCACAGGCAAGTGCCGCCCAGATTCGGCAGGATCAAAAGGGCCGCCAACAGCGTCAGCCCCAACTCGGCGCCGTGCTGCCGCAGCCAAGACCGGGCGCCCGCTGGTGCAACGGACCGATCCGCCGGCGAATGGGATTGAGGCGCACGCGGAGAACTGGAACGCTTGCGTTGCATGCGCACCCTACCGCGCGGCGATGACCAATTCGCGGAAATGCCGGAACAAGTAGTGGCTGTCGTGCGGGCCGGCCGATGCCTCGGGGTGATACTGTACGCTGAACGCCGGGTATTGTCGGTGGCGCACGCCCTCGACCGTCTGGTCGTTCAAATTCCGGTGCGTGACTTCCAGCTCGTCGGGCAACGACGACTCGTCAACCGCAAAGCCGTGGTTCTGGCAGGTGATCTCGACGCAGCCCGTCTGCTGATTCATCACCGGCTGATTGGCGCCGCGATGTCCAAATTTCAGCTTGAAGGTCTTTGCACCGCAGGCTAGCGACAACAATTGATGCCCCAGGCAGATACCGAAGATCGGTTGCTTGCCCATGATGCCGCGAATGGTCTGGATCGCATATTCGAGCGGCTCCGGATCGCCGGGACCATTCGACAGGAACACCCCGTCGGGCTCCAGCCGCAGCACGTCTTCGGCCGTGGCCTTGCCAGGTAGCACCGTGACGCGAAATCCCTGATCGACCAGGTGCCGCGCAATGTTCCACTTCATCCCATAGTCGAGAGCTACGACGTGCGGCCGATCGCCGGCCCCTGCCTCGACGCTCGGGGCACCGTCGAGATGCGTCCAAGTGCTGAGCGGCTCGGACCACTCGCGGGCCTGCGCTGGAATCACTTCCTGCACGAGGTCGCGCCCCACCAGGCCGGGACTGCGCTGCGCCTTGGCCACCAGCCGGCCTTCGTCCAGGTCGGTGCTCGACAGCACGCCTTTCAGCGCACCGCGCATGCGCAGGCGACGGACCAAGGCACGGGTATCGATGCCCGCCAAACCTGGAACTCCGTATTGCGCCAGGTAATCGTGCAAATCGCCGTCGGCGCGGAAATTACTTTTGCGGCGGCTGTACTCGCGTACAATGAACCCGGCCAGATGCGGCTTCGAACTCTCGACGTCTTCGTGATTGACGCCGTAGTTGCCGATCTCCGGGTAGGTCATCGTGACGATCTGACCCCGGTAGCTCGGATCGGTCAAAATCTCCTGGTACCCCGTCATCGAGGTGTTGAAGCACACCTCGCCGTCGACCTCGCCTTGGGCACCGAAAGAAATGCCCCGAAAGATCGTGCCGTCTTCCAGGGCGAGTTTGGCGGGGATGCTCATCGCTGCGCTGGTTCCTCGCTGAGTTGGACTTGTTGGTTTGTGTCGCCGGCAGCGCAATCGCTGCAGGCCGCATAACCCCTGCCGGCCTGTCGCCTGCGTGCCACCGCCGGCCTCCCTGCAAACACGCTCGGCGTCCGCGGATCACGCCGTACTCAAGTCGGCGGCCACGTTTGCCCGATACCCCAGTTACGGCTGTGGGTCTCCGGGCCGAGCAAACCTTGGTTTGCAAAGTTCGGACAGCCTCTTTGAGAGGGTTCTTGTACCGGCGAACAAGAGCCCTCTTTTTTATTGCGCGGGCGCGCAACCGCAGACGGGCTCAAGTCTATCCGCGCGGGCGCACGTTGACCAGCAGGCACGACGCGGTGTGCAAGCGATTCAGTGCGCCGCCGACAATTCGGCGTGCAGCGGGAAATGCACGTCTTCCTCGACGTCGGCCGGCCGGTGCTGAAGCTCGCAGACGCCTTCCCCGCGTCGTAGCAGGGCAATCAGGCTCACCCCCGTGCGGTAGCCGCCTTGACGCCGCTGCAGGGCCCGAAGCAACACGTTGCCTTCTCCGGCGAACCAGCGGGTCAGCACCGCATTGATCGGTGCCGGGGGCATGCGAAAGTCGGTGCCCGCTTCGCCTTGTACACTGCCGCGGCGGCGGTTCCGTTCGCGTACCCAGCGCACGACGGGGTACAGCCGGCTGTTGAAGTACGAGACCAGCAGCGGTTCGACAGGCAGCCCTGCCCAAACGCGCTCGAATCGCCACTGCTCGTAACGTCGAAAATGCCCGAAACTCTCGTCGTGCGGCGACCAGAGCCACATATCGGCCGGCACCGTGACCAGCAGATGCGTACCCGGCCTCACCGCCGCCAGCAATCGCGACATTAGCTCGAAATCGTCCGGCACGTGCTCCAGTACGTCGTTGAGCATCACCAGGCTGGCCTGCTCGATCGCCTCGGGCACATCATCCGGGGCAAATCCATGGACGAAATCGATCCAGGGAAACCTCCGTGCCGCGAGATGCACGGCATCGGCCGAGGTATCGACCCCCACGCAACGGTACCCATCGGACAAGGCGGCTAGATTGGCCCCGGTGCCGCAACCAACGTCGAGCACCAGATGGCCCTGGTGCGGGGGGACCACCTGCTCGATGAGACTGCGGACGATTTGCCGCCGGGCAACAAACCACCAATGGCGTTGCTCGATCCGGGCATGGAGCTCAAATTGGTCGATCTGCATGGGCGGCCCGCCTGCGGGGGGCGCCCATTAAGTGCACTTATGTACACATCGCACATCGGGCGCCGCAAGCAAGCCTAGCTCACGGCCTTGCCGCCCTGCAGGACGCCCGAATCGCCCGAGCCAGGCACATCTGCCGCCCGATCCACCTCGCTGCCCAGGCAGCGGCCAATATGTCGGACTGCTTGCCGTAGCCGATTCTCGTTCTCGACCATGGCCAGTCGCAGAAAACCCTCTCCCGCCGGTCCGAATCCGCCCCCCGGCGCGACGGCTACGTCGCCTTCTTCGAGCAGCTTCATGGCGAAGTCGATCGAGTCCATCTGTTTGCGCCAGTATTCAGGGATCTGCGCCCAGACAAACATGCCGGCGCGCGGCGTCTCCATTTGCCAGCCCAAGCGGCGCAGCCCTTCGCAGAGCACGTCGCGGCGGCGCTGATAGATCTTCGATTGCGCCTCGACCTCGGCATCGGTATGGCGCAGGGCCACGATCGCGGCCACCTGAATCGGCAAGAACATGCCGTAATCGTAATAGCCCTTGATCGTCGACAGCGCGCGGACCATCTGCGAGTTACCGGCGCAATAGCCGACGCGCCAGCCGGCCATGTTGTAGCCCTTGCTCATCGTCGTGAACTCGACGCCCACGTCGAGCGCACCAGGCGCCGAGAGGAAGCTGGGGGCCTGATACGTGTCGAAGCACAAGTCGGCATAGGCCAGGTCGCTGATCACCATCAGCCCGTATTTTTTCGCCAGCTTCACGGCATCGGCGTAAAACTCCGGATCGACCGTGACGGCCGAAGGATTGTGCGGGTAGTTGAGGATCAGCAGTTTCGGCCGCGGATAGAGATGTTCGCAGGTGTAAGCCACGTTCGAGAGGTACTTCTCGCTATCGGCCACCTCGAGCTGAATCGCGTTCGCTCCGGCCAACGCCACGGCGTACATGTGCGCCGGATACGAAGGTGCCGGCACAATCGCCGTGTCGCCCGGCCCCAGCAGGGCCAGACACATGTGGCTGAAGCCTTCCTTCGAGCCCAGGCAGACGACGATTTCACTTTCGGGGTCGAGCCGTCGCCCCCAGCGCTTGAGATACTTGGCCGCCACCTCGCGACGCAGGTTCAGAATGCCCAGGCTTTGCGAATAGCCGTGGTTGCGCTCGTCGCGCGCTGCCTCGGCCAGTTTTTCGATCACGATCTGCGCGGGCGGATCCGAGGGATTGCCCATGCCCAGATCGATGACATCGGCTCCCGCGCGGCGTTTCTGGTACTTCAGCGCATTGATCCGCGCAAACAAATAGGGCGGCAATCGCTTCACCCGTTCCGAGACTTGGATCTCCAGGGGGCGGGAGTCGGCGGGCGTTCCGTTCGGGGCGCTGGGTTCGGTCATGGATGCCGTCAGGTTGCCGGAAGCTGCGATCGGTCGGTCAATGGATCCCCAAATCAAGAATACCCGCGCGCAGGGCCGCGGGCCAAGGATCGCGCAGGCCACAGGGTCTTACGGATTGCCGTTTTGGCCGGAACGCTCCTCCTCGAGCGAATCGAGCACCGCGTCGACCAAGGGTTGGGCGTCCTCCGCCACCTCATCGGCCACCTGGGCGACGCAGGAGCAGGCGACGCGGCCGACATTCAACACATAGACCGCGCAGACGCGATCTTGTTCGCTCCGGTCGCGAAATCGTAGCGTCACCACCTGCCCGGAACCGTGATCGGTGTCGGTATCCGCGGGAGATCCGACCTGCACGTCGCCCTGGGCGGCCTTGGCCGACGCCGCGCGCATGACGTCCACCAACTGGCTCAGCACGCGCCGCTGCGCTGTTTCGTCGTGTGCCGGGCCCAATTCCGCGATCGTCACCGTAAACCCCAACTCGTGGGTCAGCGTCAGCGTTGCCCCCGGCGGCTCGGCATCGAGCGACGCGACGAACCCGCGATCGTAGCTCAGTCGTAGCCGCCCCAACGACGCCCGTTGTGCGGGCGCCACGCGCACGGCCACCTCGTACTTGGTGCCGGGCGTCTTGCGGCTCGTGAGTGTCGTCCGGCGGTCGGCCTCGACTTGAAAAGTCTCGCCATTGATCGACACCTCAAACTGACGCGGAGGCAACACGCGCCCTGCCGCACAAACCCAGCCAGCACCGGTGACGGCAAGCACCACTGCCAAGCGTCGCAAGTACCGTTTCATCGTCTCGTCTCCTCACGCGGAATCGACAGCGGCAAGGATCGAACCTGCCGGTTGTGCATTTTTTGCCGGCAGGACAAATCCCCCGCCGGCGCCAGTGCCGCGGTGCCCGCAAGTTTCGGCCGGCCACCCACTGGCATGCCCCACGCCTACCTGCCAAGATAGCCGTTTGCTCCGGCCGGCACGCTTGGCTGCGCTGTCGGTGGTAAGAATGATGCAGGGGCGCCGCCGCTTGGGGCGGACAGGCGCCGTATCGCCGACGGGAGAAGCACCCCAGCAATGGGAAGAAGCGTTGCGGTCGTGATGGCTGCCGGCAAGGGCACCCGGATGAAGTCCGAGCTGCCCAAGGTGCTGATCCCTGTCGCGGGCCGGCCCATGGTCGATTTCTGTCTCGACGCCCTGGTCGCCGGCGGGGTCGAGCAGATCGCCGTCGTCGTGGGCTATCGGGCGGAGCTGGTCCGCGAGACCCTCGCGGGACGCAGCGGCCTGTTGTTCTGCGAACAGCGCGAACAATTGGGCACCGGGCATGCCGTGATGATGTGCCGCGACTTTCTCGCGGCGCACCAGGGCCCCGTCCTCGTCGTCGCCGGCGACTCGCCTATGCTGCAGCCCGCCAGCGTGCGGGCCCTGCTCGACGAGTTCGAACGGACGCGCCCGGCGTGCCTGCTGGGCACCGCGCACAAGGAAAACCCCCAAGGCTTGGGCCGCATCCTCCGCGACGATGCAGGCCGCTTTGTCGGCATCGTCGAGGAGAAAGACGCCTCGCCCCAGCAGCGGCAAATCACCGAAGTCAACTTGAGCACCTACGTGTTCGACGCGGCCGAGCTGCTGCACGCGCTCGATCATATTCGAGCCGACAACGCTCAGCGCGAATACTATTTGACCGATTGTCCCGGCGTGCTGCTGCGCGAAGGCAAAGACGTGCGCGCGTTGCCGGTGCTACAGCCCATCGAGGCGCTGTCGATCAATACCCCCGATGAGTTGGCGGCGGTGGAGGCCGCCATGCGTACTTTGACGCATTAGCGGCCGCACCGGCAGTTGGCGGTTCACCTGCACCGCGCCCGCTGCCCGGATACGACTTTCGTTACGTCCGACGCCATGACGATAGGTTCGATTCCGCAGCGAATTCACCGCGGCCATGCCTTCGGGCTCCGGCACGAAACGGATCATGCTTTCGGTGGCAACGGCGCCATGAACGACTTGAAAATCTTTAGCGGTCGGGCAAACCCGGAGTTGTCTTCGCGGATTTGCGAGTACCTGGGCTTGCCGCTCGGCCATATCTCGATCGGCAACTTTCCCGACGGCGAGATCTCCTGCAAGATCGACGAGGACGTCCGCGGCCGCGACGTGTTTCTCGTGCAGCCGACCTGCCCGCCGGTCAATGAAAACCTGATGGAACTGTTGATCATGATCGACAGTTGCCGGCGGGCCAGCGCCGAGCGGATCACCGCCGTGATCCCCTACTACGGCTATGCCCGCCAGGACCGCAAGGACTCGGGCCGGGTACCGATCACCGCCAAGCTCGTCGCTGACGTCATCACCCGGGCCGGCGCCGACCGGGTGCTGACCATGGACCTGCACGCCGCGCAGATTCAAGGGTTTTTCGACGTCCCGGTCGACCACCTCTATGCCTCGCCGGTACTCAATGAGTATTTCCAGGCGATGGGCTTCAAGACCGACGACATCGTGATCGTCAGCCCGGACGAAGGCAGCATCAAGCGCGCCCTGGGGCACGTGAAGCGGCTCGGCGGCCGGTTGGCGATCGTCGACAAGCGACGCACGAGCGCCGAAGAAGTCCGCCACGAGAACATCATCGGCGGGCCGGTCGAAGGCAAAATCTGCCTGATGTTCGACGATATGATCAGCACGGCCGGCTCGATCTGCGGCGCGGCACAAGTGCTGCACGAAGCCCGGGCCCGGGAAATCCACGTGGCCGCCACGCACGGCGTGCTGTGTGGTCCGGCGGTGCAACGGCTCGAGTCGGCACCGATCCAAAGCGTGGTGATCACCGACAGCATTCCGCTCAAGCCGCACCAGTTGCTGCCCAAGATCAAGGTCCGCACCGTCGCGCCGTTGTTGGGCGAGGCCATCAAGCGGATTCATCGCAACGAGTCGGTCAGCCGGCTGTTCGGCTGATCGACTTGGTTGATCGACCAGGAACCGGTTGCGTGTGCCGGGCCGTACGGGCAGCGAACCCCCGCGCGACTCGGACTGTCCACGGTGGCATGCGTCGCGCACATCATTTCGTGGGCCTCTTGTCGGTCGTGGCATTTCTTGCCACGGGTCTGTACCTGCGATTCGGCCTGGGTGGCATCGATTCGCAGCCCGACGTCGTTCGCCTGCTGCTGCGTTCAGATCACGTCTATCTGCTCCTCGTCGGCTTGATCAATGTCACCTTGGGGTTGTATCTGCAGCCCGCTTCGGGCCGTCGGGGCATGTGGCAAAAGGTGGGCAGCGCGGCCTTGCTGGCCGCCCCGTTGCTGCTGTTGACGGCCTTTTGTCTTGAACCCTGGTCGTGCGGCCTCGGGCGACGCCCCTGGACGGCGCCGGCCATGATCGTCACGTTCGCGGGCGTGATCCTGCATTGGTCTTCGCAGCGCCGTCAGGGTTGCGAAGTGGAGACAACACCATAGGCCTTCGGCTGAACATCTAGACCTGAGTTTGCTGTCTGGCTTTGAAAACGGCTCCAGGAAGGTAACGATTTGATCATCGCTTGCAGCTCGGCTGCTACGACCTCGTGGCCCCGGCGATTTAGATGCCCGTTCACGGCGAAGAAATAGGGCTCTTTGGCGTTGCCGGGGCCCAACCGCGGTGTCAAGTCGACCCAAACAAATCCAAGTTCCTTGGCCGAGTCGCGGACCGAGACCTGCATTAGGTTTGGTTGCGCGTTTGCGTCCCACGGATGAGGCAAATAGGTCACGGCAAGGTCGGCGCCTTCGAGCAGCGATCCTTGAACAAATCGACGAAAGATCTGTCGGAAGCAGAACGCGCGTTCTTCGTCGGGGATGTCTCGCTCTGGAAGTGCGTCGCGTTTGGCAGTAAGCGTAGCCAGACGCCGCTCGACCCACGAAATCGCAGCACTCGACTCCACGGCTCGCGCAAACAGGCTATGCGCGGGGGGACGGATGACCAACTCACCGCCTTCCCTCCGCAAGCACGGCTTGGCATGGGCCATTTTCGGGTGATAGCCGAGAAAAGACTCCAGATCGTCGTTCCAGTAGAGACAGACGACAACGAGATCGGGATCGTAATTGAGGCCCTCGCGCTCAAGCAACAGGTACTCTTGCGCCAGATCAAAGCCGGGCACGCCGAAGTTCAGTGCCTCTAGACTCGGAAGACGCTGTTCAAGAATCTCCGAATAGCGTAAACCGTAATCGACGCCCCCCGTCGCAAATAGAAACGAGTCGCCCAACAGCAGGATGCGATAGACTCCTCGCGGCTTTTCGGTCGAGAACTCGCCATCGCGCCATCCCGCTGAATTGATAGCTATGTCGTAGGGCTCGGTTTCGCTGTCAACGTGTCGGCGAGCTTGAGGAATCAACCGCCAGCCAAGCTGCGGGTCGAGTTGCACCACCGTCAAGGCATTGATCCACCTTGCATACAGACGAAGGCCCGCTTCCAGCACCAAGAAGGCGGATATCAGGGTGACCATGCTCAAAAGCAGCCGCGAGCGAATCCTGCGCATGAGTCGACCGCCATCCGAACTGTCTAGAGGTTAAACTTGCCTTCACATACGCGATTCTAGCGCATGGCCGCGAACTCGATCTACTCGGTTGGCTGAGAGGTCGACCGCAACGAATCGACGTCGCACGCGGGCATCTTGGGGGTTGGCAATTCCCCCCGGCTTAAGGTGAGCCGCCGGATGGCTGCTTCTGCCAGCAGAAGCAGCGGCCCGATTCTACCCCTGGTCCAGCTCGACGGGCCTGCAGTCGCTTCACCACCGGGCGATGTACACTCAAGCGATCGAGCACGACGACGATCAGACTGATTTACTCGCGACGCGGCGCGTAGGGAACCGCACAGCCTCGCCAGTACGGCTGTTGTAATCATGTACGCGAAAGGCCTGCTTCACGCGCCGACGGCACGACAGCATAATTCGAGTGCCGGAATTGCCACTGGCGGTCCCGCCGTACTTTCAACCGGTGTTCTATCCGCTCTCGGCGCTGAGGGTCTTGGAGTTTCCGGCCGGCTTGCCGCATGTGCAGATCGTTTCAACCGACCAGGAGACCGATGCCGACGTCGCGGCGGCCACGACACTGGTGATCTCCTCGAACTTGCCCGCGGCGGCGGAATGGACGCTGCGGTGGCGCACGGTTTTGCCCGAGTTGCGGGCCCTGGCATGGCTGTCGGAGTTTGGTCAGTCCGTGCAGCACACGTTCCCGTTGCCGCCGTTCAACCAATCGCATCCCGAGCGAGAGCATCCCGACCTGGGGCTGGAGCTGCCTATCGACCAATGCCTGCGGATTGCCTTCGACCAGCCGCCAGCAGGCGTCAGATTTGTCCCGCGCGAATCGATCACGGCTGCCGAAGCCGCCGAGTTCGCCGCACTGCTCAAACAACAAGACCCTCCCGACGCCCACGACTGGGAGCGCTTTTACACGCAACTCGCCCAGGTTCAGCAGGCCAACCAGGTCGAGCAAGCCAGCCAGTAGGAGATCGGCGAGAAACTAGTCAGAATAGACAGATGCGCCCGTAGCTCAATCGGATAGAGCAGCGGACTTCTAATCCGCAGGTTGCAGGTTCGATTCCTGCCGGGCGTGCTTGGCAACCCCTTCAACCTGCGGGCATTCTCAAGTGCGATCTCCCGACCGCAGGTTCATCCCGCCGCGGTCGCTGCGCTAGGTCCGCCGCAGACATAGCGGCACGTTCGGCCTAGGGGTGGCGAAGTGCGGATTTCTCTGAGAATTCCGTTGCGCAGGAACAGGTCAACTCCCTGCCCAAATGCTGGGCAAACCCATACTTTCCGGGTACCGACCGAATTCCTTGAACAATTCTTAAGGACAAAGCACGACTTGGCTTTGCCATCCTCCGCCGCGCGTCCGAATGGGGCGGTGCTGGCATGTGGCACGGTCATTGCCTGCGCTGGCGAAGACGCTCCGCCGGGCGAGTCCCATCCTTCCCTCGCAGCGTGCAGAGGTGGCGGCGCGTGCACTCGTGCAAAAGGCGATATCACCGTGAGATCCTTCTGTGCAGGCTTGCTGCGATGCAGCGTTCTACTGGGAGCCCTCGTTTACTTACCGGCGCTCGTGCGGGCACAGGAGGCCGCCCCCCCGGCGGAAGCTGCTGCGCCGGTCGAAGCGCCGCCCGCAGAGACCGCGCCCGAGGAAGCGGCCGAAGCTGCAAAAACATGGGACGCGATGTCGGTCGATGAGAAACTCGCGGCGTTGAAGGATGCGTCGCTCAAGACCGACGACGCCGGCACCGTCACTTCGACCGTCTATGCCGACGCCGATACTCTCTGGACGTGTATCGCGGCGTTCCTCGTGTTCTTCATGCAGGCTGGTTTCGCCACGGTCGAAGCAGGCTTCACGCGTGCGAAGAACACCTGCAACATCCTGATGAAGAACCTGCTGGATTTCTGCCTGGGCAGCGTCGCTTTCTGGATCGTCGGCTTCGGCCTGATGTTCGGCGCGACGTATCACAATCTGGTCGGCACCAACAACTTCTTCTTCGATCCCGAAGTTGCCTCGCCGGACAAGGTCTCGTTTGGCTGGGCGTTCCTGATCTTCCAAACGGTGTTTTGTGCCACGGCCGCGACGATCGTCAGCGGCGCCATGGCCGAACGCACGAAGTTCTCCAGCTACTTGATCTACACCGTCTTCATCACCGCGATCGTGTACCCGGTCTTCGGCTCGTGGGCGTGGGGCAACCTGTGGCAGGGCGGAGGATGGCTGGCTGAACGCGGCTTCCACGATTTCGCCGGCTCGACCGTGGTGCATTCGATCGGCGGCTGGGCCGCACTAGCCGGTGCGCTCGTCGTCGGTCCTCGGATCGGCAAGTTCGTCAATGGCAAAGCCATGCCGATTCCCGGTCACAGTATTCCGCTGGGCGCGATTGGCGTGTTCATCCTCTGGCTGGGGTGGTTCGGCTTCAATCCGGGCAGCACCACGGCCGTCGGGAACGGAAACTTCGCCTTCATCGCCGTCACGACGAATATCGCCGCCGCCGGAGGCGCCATTGGCGCCATGCTCGCGTCGTGGATCGCCTTCAAAAAGCCTGACGTCTCGTTCACGCTCAACGGAACGCTCGCGGGCCTCGTGGCCATCACTGCGGGCTGCGACATCATCCCGGTGCCCTACGCGCTCTTGACCGGCTTCCTCGCGGGCGTGTTGGTTGTCGGCGCGTGCGTGTTCTTCGACAAGATTCGCATCGATGATCCCGTGGGTGCCATCTCCGTTCACGGGGTCTGCGGTTGCTTCGGCACGATCTGCGTCGGACTGTTTGCCAAGGAGATTGGGCTGGTACACGGCGGAGGCGTCGACCTGCTCGTCACCCAATTGATCGGCTGTGGTGCCGCGTTCGTCTGGTCGTTCAGCGTCAGCGGTGCCATCTTCCTGCTGATCAAGGCCACGCTTGGATTGCGCGTCAGCGATCTGGAGCAGATCGAAGGCCTCGACCTGCACGAACACGGGATGTCGGCCTATCCGCCAGGCTGGATCGCCAACTCGGAAACCACTTCAGTGAGCCCCGTAACCGGTGGTTCGATGTTCGCCCCTGGTGCCGCAGTCGCTCCTGCCGGCGGTCAGGCCATGGCCACCTAAAGCTTGCGGGCACGGACCGATGCCACCCAGGTAACGGGCCGTGCACTCCTTACGCCCAGAAGGATGCCCTCGGGCTTGGATTGTCGTACCGCCTGCGGCTAATCCAAGTCCCGAGGGCATTTTTATTCCTCTGCCACTCGGGAAGAGCGCAAGCGCGCACCCGGCACCAACCGCACTACGCGATGTTGGCGACGATGCCCGGGACCGCAGCACGCCGCCGCCCATGGAGCAGTACGGCGCTGGTCACCGGCTGCGGATCGGGCGCACTCACGGAGCCCAACGGCTGCAGTGCTTCGGGCAAGGCCGCGACGTCTTCGCCGCGCCCGGTGTGCAAGAGGCGCAAAAACACGCTGAACTGGCGTATGCGCTGGCGAATTGACAGCCCCCAGAAGAGCCGCCATACCCGCCGCGGCGTCGCGAAGTAGAACCGCAGAAAAGCGGCGCGTTGAATCTTGGCCAGGTTCACGCCGTAGGCCGCGGCATACCAACTGTGTGACGAGCCGTATTCCTGCGTGTGCTGGTCCTCGAGGGCATCGGGCGCAATTTGCTTGGCAAGCTCAAAGATCGGCGTGCCTGGCTGCGGGCAGACTTTGAAGAAAATGGCCTGCGACAGTTGAGACCGGCAGGCAAAATCGATCGTGGCGTCGATCTCTTCCCGCGTTTCCGTGGGAAACCCGATCATGAAAAACCCGCGCACCATCACGCCACGCTCGGCCATCCAGCCGATCGCTTGCATCGTCCGTTCCGGGTGCAGGCGTTTCTTGATGAGCTCTTGCAAGCGCGGCGTGACCGTTTCGACAGCTACGCACGCAGCATAAGTCCCGGCCTCGACCAACGCCTCGACGCCCTCTTCATCGAGAATGTCGAACCGCAGGCCATTCGGGAAGCACAGGTGCAAATCCAGCGGAACCAACTCGCGGCACACGGCTTTCATCCGCGCCGAATTCATGTTGAAGATGTCGTCGACGATGGCCAACTCGTCGACGCCGTATTTTTCACGCAGCAACCGGGCCTCGGCGGCGACGTTTTCCGGCGATCGCCACCGGAAACGCTTGCCAAAAATGTCATGGCAATAAGTGCACAGGAAGGGACAGCCGCGCGATGTGAACACCGGGGCGTAACGCTTGCCTCTGAGCATGTGATTGATCGGCGTTTCGCGCGCATACGCCGCGAAATCGACCAGATCCCACGCTGGAAACGGCAGGGTGTCGAGATCCTCGACAACGCCAACCATCGGTTTCCCGACGGCCGCCGCCTCGGCGTTGTTACAATAGCCCTCGGCCATGCGCCACGTCAGGCCGACGACGTCGTCCAAGCTGCCGTCACCTCGAAACCTGCGCTCGATCGCCAGCGGAAACGACAGGTCGGCTTCGCCGTCGAAGATCCAATCAAACAGGTTCAACGCGCAGATGCGATTCGCATTCGAGTGCGCGAAAGGTCCGCCGAGGGCCAGAATCGCCTGGGGACAGGCCCGGCGAATTTCCAGGGCCGATCGGCAGCATTCCTCGGCGTCCCAATTCAACGCCGAGAAGCCTACGACGTCGGGCTGGAAATCCTCGGCCAGTGCGGCCGCTGTGTCCCAACGCGCCCGGGACAATCCACGATCGACGACGCGAATTTTAACGTCGTCGCCGAATTGCCGCCGCAATGAGGCGGCCAGGTAGAGTAGCCCCAAAGGAGGGGAAACAATGTCGGAAGTCGTCGGACGGTAGCACTTAACCAACAAGACACGGATCGGCGCACGATCAAGCATCGATCGAGCCCCCAATTGCCGAAGCCAATGTTGTTCGGCGGGGGCATCAATTTCGACGCGGCGCTGCGAGCTTCACTGGCGGTGAATCTCGCAGACGGTCGACTGGCAACCAGTCAATCAATCCGAGCGCGCACGTCAACGACTCGCTCCCGAACCAACGGGCGCGAGGAATTGAATTCCCCACCTTTAATCGTTTGCGGTAGCAAGCCTCCCCTACGTCCTTCACGCCGGCCGAGGCGCGTTGGAACAAGGCCTTGCTCACCCAAACGTGGGGAATACTACCCGATCGCTGGCATTAACTACAAGAAAAATCCGGCAAGACCGCAGATTTTTTCCCGACACCGCTAAACGGCTAGCCCTATCTTCGCGGCGAAATCAGGGTCGCCCCGGCTAGGTGACCGTCATCGCCGAACGGTCGAAGATCGCGGTGAGCCCCACCACCGGGTCGATCGAGTTGGATTGCGTTAGCGATGGATGAATGTGAGGAGCGCGGTCACTCTGGGTGGTGCTTCCCCTCTTTCGGACCGTGTCGGCTACTGTCGCCATCGCCAGGCCCGCCCGGAGTCGGGAAGATTGCCGCCTTCCAGGCCCGAATTGTCTTCGGGACCCTCCTAATTTGACGGCGTTGGAGGGTCCAATCAGAATTGCTGCTGGTCCCAATTTTCGGGGATTTTTCGTAGGTACGGGACCAAGATCGATTTTTTTCGCTGCATCGAGGTACGGCACATGGGGCTTCGGCCAGATCCGCATCGACGTCGCAACCGCCGCTTCGGTGGCCCGCGTCTTGAACGACTTGAAACCCGGTGGATGTTTTTCATCCCCTATCCCGACATCCTCAACGCCTCGGCCCAGCAGAAGACGCTCGACTACCTGGCGGTCCGCGACCAGACGAAGCTGAGCTTTGAACTCTACGATCTGGCCTCGCAATACGCGGCCTTCGCAACGGCCCACCCCACCGCGGAAAGATCCGCCTTCCAGACCAGCACGCCCGAGGTACCCCTCTATGGAGGCTATGTCAGCGTTTCGGCGATCGCCTCGGGTAACTCCAATCAACTGTTACAGGACCTGACGAACGCCGGGTTGATCAACGGCGCGGCCTTTGGCCAGGTCGTCGGCGGGCAGTTGCCGGTCGATGCCCTGGCGTCGATCGCCGACCTGGCATCGATGCGTACGGTACGGATGTCGCATGCCCGCACCAGCGTTGGCGCAGTCACTTCGCAGGCCGACGTGGCCATGCAGGTCGACCAAGCCCGAGCCCTGTTCGGCGTCGATGGTACGGGCATCGACGTGGGTGTGCTGTCCGACACCTACAACGCCCTGGGCGGCGCGGCGTCCGGCGTAGCCACGGGCGACTTGCCCGCCGGCGTGCAGGTGCTCCAGGACCTGGCGTCCGGTTCGGATGAAGGCCGCGCGATGTTGGAACTGGTCCACGATCTCGCGCCCGGCGCGGGGTTGTTGTTTCACACGGCGTTCATCTCTGAAGCAAATTTTGCCCAGGGCATTCTCGATCTCGCGGCCGCCGGTGCCGACGTGATCGTAGACGACGTCGGCTATGCGACCGAGCCGTTTTTTCAGGACGGGATCGTAGCGCAGGCCGTCGACCAGGTGGCCGCCCAAGGCGTGCCGTACTTCTCGTCGGCCGGCAATAGCGCTCGCGACTCGTACGAAAGCGATTTCCGCAATTCGGGCCAGACTATCAATCTCGGCGGCCAGGACGTCGGGCTCGCGCACGATTTCGATCCCGGTCCGGGCGTCGACACGATGCAGCAGTTTACCGTGCCCATCGGCAGCTTCGCGGTCTTCGCTTTCCAATGGGATTCACCGTTCGCTTCGGCGGGTACGGTCGGCGGCGCGACGAACAACGTCGATTTCTTCATTATGGACGCCGCCGGGACGACCATCCTTGCCTCGGGTGTCAACCAGAACATCGGCAACGATGCCTTCGAGTTCGTCGTCTTCGTCAACGACACGGACGCGAGCTCGTTCAACATCATCATCACCAGCAACGGCGGGCCCGTGCCCGGCCATTTGAAGTACCTGCTCTGGAACGGCAATCCGGTCATCAACGAGTACTTCACCAACAGCAGCACGCTGTTTGGGCACCCGAACGCCGCAGGCGCGGCCGGCGTGGGCGCCGCCTGGTATGTCGACACGCCTGCATTCGGCACCTCACCGCCGGAGCTCGAGTCGTTTTCTTCGGCCGGTGGCACGCCGATCTTCTTTACGCCGACGGGCGATCCGATCAACGAGGTGCGCAACAAGCCCGACTTCACGGCCGTCGACGGGACCGATACGACCTTTTTCGGTTTCGACGCCGACTTCAACGGTTTTCCGAACTTTTTCGGCACTTCGGCCGCTGCGCCACACGCTGCGGCCCTGGCCGCGTTGGTCCGGCAGTTTGCGCCAAACGCCACGCCGCAAGAGATCTACGCCGGCTTCCGCGCCACGGCCATCGACATGGGCACCCCGGGCTTCGATTTCGACACGGGAGCCGGTTTGCTCGATGCGGTGGCCGCGTTGACGCTGCTCGATCCTAACGAGCCGCCGGTGGCCAATCCTGACAACGCCTTCCTGCTCGAAGACACGACGATTGTCATCAACGTCGTGGCCAACGACACCGACACCAACGGCAACCTGCTCCCGCAGTCGGTCGTGATCACCGTGCAGCCGCAATTCGGCACCGCGGTCGTCGATCCGGCGACGGGTCGAGTGAGCTACACACCCAGCCCGAATTACTCGGGAGCCGATTCGTTCCAATACGTTGTGTCCGACAAGCGCGGCGCGGTCTCGAATGCCGCGAACGTGAGCATTCAGGTCTACGGCGTGAACGATCCGCCGTTTGCCCTCGACGACGTCGCGATTACGCCGGTCAATGCACCGGTGGCCATCAATGTCCGCGCCAACGACACCGACCCAGACAATCCGATCGCCACGGCGCAGGTGATCATCGTGGCCGGCGCCAAGCACGGCTCGGTACAGATCGTCGCCGGCAACATCGTCTACACGCCCGACCCGAACTATGTCGGCGGCGAAGCGATCCAGTACCGGCTGCGCGACACGAACAACAACCTTTCGAACATCGCCACGGCGCGCGTGCGCGTCGGCAATGCCGTTTCGATCCAAGGCAGCGTGTTCCACGACGCCAACGGCGACGGCGTCCGCAACCCGGGCGAGCCGGGCATTCCGAATGTCGCGGTGACGGTGCACAACGCCGATGTAGCCTTGGATCAGACGCTGCTCACGGACGACAACGGCAACTACGCCCTGAGCGAGCCGGGCGACCTGTCGGTCTTGATGCCGGCCGGCGTGTACTCGATCGTGGAAACGCAGCCCGCGGCCTGGGTCGACGGACTCGACGCCTTGGGCGTGCTGGTCGGCGCGCCGGACCCCGGCTTCCCGAAGTTTTCACCGACCAACGACCGGTTCGACATCTACGTGCCCGCCGGAGTTGCGGCGAACAATTTCACGTTTGGCGAGCGGGGCATTCGCGTCGAATTCCTCACCGCCTACCAGACCGATCGCTTCTTCCTGGCCACGGATGCCTTCGGCGTCATGCAATTGAACGGTGGCGGCGGCTTCCAGAATCTCAACACGGCCGCGGGCGACGTTTGGTATTCGTTCGACGGTGGCGTAGGCGGCACGTTGAACGCCGTCGCCACGTCGAACCCCGCCTTGGGGGGCGCGACCATCTCGGTCTACAACGCCGCTCTGCAGCGGCTGGCCACCTCGAACACTCCTGGCCGCGCGGCGGTCAGCTACCAAGGGCAGCCAGGCCAGGCCGTGCTGGTGCGCGTCGAAGGATCGAATCCCGATGTCGACGTGCAATTGACGACCACACCCGTCGTCCTGCCGACGCCGAAATCGCTCGACGCGATCGGCGTATTCAATCCGCAGACGGCCACGTTCTTCCTGCGCGACACCGCGACGCCGGGTTGGCCCGATATCGCGCCGTTCAACTATGGCCAGCCGGGCTGGGTTGCCATCTCCGGCGACTGGGACGGCGACGGCAGCGAGACCGTGGGCCTGTACCACTCGGCCACGGCGACGTTCTACCTGCGCAACGCCAACGAGCGCGGCGTGGCCGACGTGCCGGCATTCAACTACGGTGCGTCGGGCTGGGTGCCTTTGGCCGGCGACTGGGACGGCGACGGAATCGACACCGTCGGCGTCTACGACCCGACCACCGCGAGCTTCTATCTACGCAATTCGAACGACAGTGGCTTGACCGACGTCGCGGCGTTCCGCTTTGGTGCCCCGGGTTTTGTTCCGGTCGTGGGCGACTGGAACAACGATCAGGTCGATACGATCGGCGTCTACGATCCGCGGACGGCCGTGTTTTATATCCGCAATTCGAACGATGCCGGCGGCCTCGACACGCCAGCGTTCGCCTTCGGTGCCCCGGGGTGGATGCCCGTCTCGGGCGATTTCAACGGCGACGGCTTCGACACCATCGGCGTGTTCAACCCGAATACGGCCCAGTTCTACCTGCGCAATGCGAACACCTGGGGTGGCAGCGACGTGCCCGTCTTTGCCTATGGCGCCCCGGGCTGGCAGCCCGTGATCGGCCATTGGCAGGCGGTGGTCGAGGCCGGCGGCAACTCGCTCGACACCAAGGTGGTCAAGGCCGAATGGGCCCCGACGCTGACCGCGGCCGAAGTGCCGGCGATCATCAGCGAGGCCGTGGCCCGATGGGCGGCCGCCGGGATCAGCCCCACCGTGGCGTCGAAGTTCGGCAACGTCTCGTTACAGATCGCCGACCTGCCGGGCACGCAACTGGCGCGCACCGTCGGCGACCGCATCTACATCGACCTCAACGCGGCGGGCCACGGTTGGTTCGTCGATTCGACGCCGGGTGCCGACGAAGAATTCCTCGCGACGGCCGCCGGGCTTGCGGCCAACTCGCCCTGGGCCAGCGGCAAGCTCGACTTGCTCTCGGTGCTGGCCCACGAGTTGGGTCACGTTGCCGGGCTCGACGACCTGGGCCCCCTGGCCGACGACATCATGGCCGACCGCATCCTGCCCGGAGTCCGCCGGCTGCCGACTGTGGGCGCCGTCGAACGAATCTTCGCCCGGCGATAGCACGGCGACTCAACGCAAAAGCCCCCGGCAATTCGCCTGGAATCGCCGGGGGCAGCTGATTGCGCTCGTGTCCAACATCGCCCATCGCGTGCCAGGCAGCGCGGCGATGCGGACGGCTATTTGCCCGCCGTCTCGAGGTTCACTTCTTCGCCCGGATGGTAGGTCCGTTCGGCGTGGGCCTTGGCTTCTTCCCAATCGAAATAGCTCGGCTTCAGCTTGCGTTCCGAGAGCAGCTTGGCCTGGTCGAAAAAGTGCGGCGACTTCGGATCGCTGCTCACGCCGTACTGAACCAGCGTCTGGCTCTTCACCTTCGGGGCGAATTCGACCGCCGAGATGTAGCTGGTGCCCACCACGGCGTAGTGCTTCTTCATGATCTTCAGCGGCGGCACGTAGACCGTCGGCGTGAAATACATCGTGAACGCCACGCCCGGCGGGCCGTGCAGGCCGGCGCTGGGAATGCTCGGCAAATTGTCGCTGAACGGAATCAAGAAGAAGTCCGACACGTTCGCGTGCCGTTGCAGGCGGTTGACGTCGCCCCAAGCCACTTTCCAATCGCCGAAGGTGTCTTGCAGTTTGCGGGCCGCCGTAATCAGGGCCTCGAACTGCCCGGCCGGATTGCCGACGAATTCGCGCTTGAGCGTTTCGGCCGGGTAGCCGAAGCCGTAGAGCTCTTCGTACCAGGCCATGCACAGCGTCGTCTGGGTCGAGGTGATGTCGCCACGGCCGTCCCAATCGAGCAAGTGCTTCAAGTACGGCTCGGCCTTAGCGGCCAGGTCCGGGTTGGTCTCCTTGAGCGTTTCGAGCTTGCGGCCATACACCGGCAATTCGGTACGCGCCCAGTAGATCGTCGTATCGAAGATCAGCTTCAGCCAGTCGTCGAACGTGGCATTCTGGACGTCGCGCAGCAGGTAGCGCGAGACCTTGGCCCTGCGCTTGTCGTCATGCTTGTCGGTCACCATGTATTCCGGGAAGTCACCCATCGCCGGGTTACCGTCGTCCGAGGTGGTGAACGGAGTCGAGTTGCAGCTCTGGATGTAGCCCGACGGAGGATTGAGCATCTGGGGCAAATCGTCGAGCGAATGGTAGCCCTGCCATTCGGTGCGGGGATCGCTGCCGTCGACCGGCTTGCTCCAATCGAACGACGGATCGCGCCGGGGAATGATGCCGTTGTAAACGTAATAGATATTTCCCTCGACGTCGGCGTACACCGTATTGAAGATCGGCAGTTCGATCATGTTCATCGCGCGGCGGAAATCCTGCAGATTCTTCGCCTTGAGCATTTCGATGCTCTGGCGCGAGAGCAGCGCGTCGTACAGCTTGCCGAGCATCGCCGCGACAAATTGATTCTGGCCGTGACGGCGCAGAATCGGGCCATGATGCGTCTTGCGGAAGGTCCGCTTGACTTCCTCGAAGCCGCGGCCCTTCTTGACCTTGATCGTGTCGGTCCATTCGACCGCCTTGCGATAGCCGTCGCCATAGCGATAGTTGAGCGGCTCCTTGGGGTCGTCAAACGTCTCGATCCACGCGCTGCCGATATCCGGCTCGTTCACCGTAAAGGCCCAGCCGCAATGTTCGTTATGCCCCAAGGTCGGCACGGGGCTGCCGAAAAACGTGGCCCCGATGAAATTCCAACCGTCGCCGCTGCGGATGTGCCCTTCGTAGAACTGACCGAAGCCGTAATAGGGCTGATGCGGGTTGACGAACAGCATCGCGTGTCCGTCTTTGGTCTTCTGGGGGCCGATGGCCCAGGCATTGCTGCCGATGGCCACCTTGAGTTCCGATTGCAGTTGACGCTCCGTGGCGTCGGCATACGACTCCGGCACTTCGCGGCTGGTGTGCAAATGCCCGCCGCCCAGCTCGATCATCGCCGCACGACCGAAGGCCAGCATGTACCACGGCTCGAATCGCTCCAGCAGCCGCAGCTTCACTTGCGGATGTTTGGCGAGGTAGTAATTCAACCCGGCGGTGAACGCCACGCAGTAGCGTTGTGACTTGGCATCGAGCTGCTTGAAATCGGCCTGCGAACGTTGCGGAATCTCGAACGCCCGGTTGGTGATGTCCTTTTCGAGGACCTTCTTGCCATACAGCTCGGCAAAGCGTCCCAGCCCCATGACATAGGAATCCTCGATCTGCCAGAGATAATCCTCGGCCTGGCAATAGGCGAAGGCGAACATCGCCGCCTCGTCGTTCTTGGCGTCGATGTGCGGTACGCCGTAAGGATCGCGATAGACGACGACCTGGGCGGCCAACTGAGCGGGATCCACGCTCAGCGGGTCGTTATCGGCCGCGGCCCGGCCCGAGAAAGCCAACGAGCAAAGCAACGCCATCGCACCCGACCATAGCCATCGGCGCATCACAACAGGCTCACTTTCCACCAAGACAACAGAACCGCCCCGGACGAAAACGCCCATCGTAGTCCGCCCGGCGTAGCGAGTCAGCCCCCGGGCTGCGGACCACCGGCCAGGGCCGGAAAAGGCATGGCCGCAGCAAGCACGGTCAGAAAAGGAGCGGCTAGCGGCCGAAGCCCATTCCGCGTTCGTTCATCCGCGCGCGGAGGTCCTGGAAATAGCCGTGCCGTCTGGCGCGACCTTCAGGGCTGGAATTGTCGAGCATTTCGCGCCGCCGGGCATTGCGCTCCTCAGGCGTACGGAATCCGCCGCCACCCCAGCCGCCCGGACCACCGCGATCACCCCGGCCGCCCTCGCGACCGCCACCGTCGCCGCTGCCGCCCTCGCGCTGTGCCATCCAACGTTCGCGCATGGCCATCATGTCGTCGATCCGCTTATCGAGATAGGCGGGGCGCTGCTCCACCGGCAAGGCGTAATAGGCGTCGATATCCTTCTGGAACCACGAGTCCTTTTCCCGCTCGAGCGCCATGGTCCGGCGTTGCGCCGGCGAAAGCTGGTCGTACTCCTTGCGGATCTGTTCGTAAATCTCGCGGCGCTGTTCACGGTTGGGCGCCTGTTCCGAGTTGTCGCGCAACCTCGCCTCGAGCGCCTCGATGCGATCGGTGGGCGTTTCGCGGAAGAAGAAGTACCAGGTCAATCCTGCGGCCACCATCAAGGAGCACACCAGCAGCACGCGCTTGATCATGGTTCGACTCCTGCGATGGAAGTGGGCCAGCTTACACGCTCGGCAGTGAATGGACGCGGGCCGCGATCGCTCGCTGCCCCCCAAATACGTTTACACTTGTGGCTCTCACGGTCTAGCGAAAATGCCTCGCGACCGCCTGCGCTGTCGGTTCGGCCTGCGCTGTCGGTTCGGCTAGAGACCCTCGACGTGCCAATCGAGAAACAGCGCGTTCCGCGCGGCGGGAGTGCCGAGCTCGCCGTGGATCGGCTCGAAGTCGTACATCACCAACACTTCGCTCGAAGGCAAAAGGTCTTCGTCGCGGCCGCGGCGGCGACGGGCCTGGATGCGCGTCCGACCCTCGAGGAACTCCGCGCGATATTCGTAACTCAGCCCCTCGCGGTCGAAGTAGTACCGATCGTCGGGACACTCGTAGACAGCCAGGTTGTTCTCGATCCAGGGCCCGAGGAGCTTGACCATGCTTGGACGCTCGGGCGTCACACTGGGCAATTTAGCCGCCCAGGGCAACACGCCGGCCGCTCCGCCGTTGAGCTCGATGTATTGGTCCAAGGCCAGGCCCAACTGCCGGAGTTGCGAACGGCACTGGGCCCTGCGGCTCGTCTGGCGGGCACCGGAGAGTGCCACCATCAAGAGCCCCAGGATAATTCCCACAATGGCGATCACGACCAATAGCTCAATGATCGTAAAGCCCGGGGTTCGGCCATTGGCTGGCGTGGTGCGGTAGTCGTTCGGCAATCGCATGACCAGTAGATCCCTCGGTGGCCTTGGCGCGCAGCGTGCCCATGGGGTTTAACCCCGGTACCGAGGCCGAGTTTCGTAAATTTGGCGTGCCGGCAACGGTTTCCCGAATTGCACAATCGAAATCAGGTCCAGGCTGGTGTTGGCCCAATGGCATCGGGCCGGCAACAATCCCCCTCGTGACTGACGACATCACTTCGCTCACTGCCGGAATTTCCATCTACCAGGATATTGTCCTGGCCGGCGAAACCGTGGCCGCCGGAGAGCGTGATTGCCCGGCGCGGTGGGCGCTGATCGAGCCGTATCTCCCGCATTCGGGTACGGTGCTCGACGTCGGCTCGAACTTTGGCTGGTTCGCCCTCCAGACCGCGCAATGCCGGCCGGAAATGCTGGTCGCCAGTTTCGAGGCGGACGAACGCTCGGCCGCTGTCCAATACCTGGTGCTCGCGTCGCATCACGCCACGCGGGTGGCCCTGCTGACGCGTACGTTTCGCGCGGGCACGCTCGAGCGACTCATCGCGGCCGGTCAGCGTTTCGATGCGGTCTTGCTCTTGTCGATTTTGCACTGGCTGCCGGACTACGCATCGATTCTGCAACTGCTTCATCGTTCGGCCGGCCACGTGTTCGTCGAATACCCGGCCGCAGACGAGACCGGCGTAGGCCGGCCCGAAGTGCTCCGTGCGATCGGGCCGATCGAGCCGTGTCTGCGCAACGCTTTCCCTGGCCGCACGCTTCAAAGTCTGGGCCAGGTGACCGGCCCGAGACGCCTGCCACGCGACCTCTGGCACGTCGCGCCGAGCGCCGCATGGCACGAGCCGCGGCCGTCTCGCCCCGATCTGGCCGCGCTGCTGGCCGAGCGGCCCATCTATCCGCCCCGGAGCTGGTGGCAGACGCAGCTCGGCGATCAAGCGAATACCTCGCGCCGAACGCGGCGGTTGCTCGAAGCGGTTCCCGAGGCCTTTCGCCCGGGCCGTGCGTCCGGTTTGCTAGGCAAGGCCCGGCGCGGCGCTGGTTCGTGGCTGCGGCGGTGTAAGATGGCGGTCTTGCCCCACTAGGCACCCGCCCTCGAGCCACCCAGCATGAAGATCACCGAAGTTGTTTGCCAAGTGCTGCGCGTCGGCACCGTGGCCGCCAAGACGGCCAGCACCCAGGACGCCGTGCTGGTGCGCATCCGCACCGACAACGGACTCGAAGGCATCGGCGAAGCCGACTCCTCGCCCGAGGTCGTCAAAGCCATCATCGACGCCCCCTTCAGCCACAACATCGCCTGCGGCTTGCGCGGCCTCTTGCTCGGCGAGAATCCGCTTGAGATCGAACGGCTCTGGCAAAAGATGTTTCGCGGCACCCTCTACTTCGGCCGCTCGTCCGTCACGCTCACGGCCATGGCCGCGGTTGACATGGCGCTCTGGGACCTCAAGGGACGCCACTTCGGCGAGCCGATTCACCGCCTGCTGGGCGGTAAGCAGCACGATCGGTTCCGGGCCTATGCCTCGATCTTGTTCGGGCGTGACGGCCGCGCGACGGCCGAAATCGCCCGCCGCTGGACCGCGGCCGGCTATACGGCCGTCAAGTTCGGCTGGGAACCGATGGGCGCAAGCGAAGCGGTCGATCTCGACCTAGTGCGCGGAGCCCGCGAAGGGCTTGGCAATGCCACGCTGCTGGTCGACGCGGGTTGCGTCTGGGACGCACGTACGGCGCTACGGCGGGCAACTGCGTTTGCCGATTACGGCGTCGAGTGGCTGGAAGAGCCGCTGCGCCCCGACGACGTCGAGGGGTACGTCTGGCTACGCGACCGCTCGCCGATTCCGATCGCCGCCGGCGAAGAAGAATGCGGCCGGGTGGCGTTTCGGCCGCTGGTCGATCGCCGGGCGCTCGATGTTTACCAGGTCGACATCTCGCGCTGCGGCTTTACCGATGCCGCGTATGTCCGGGCCCGGGTCGAGGAAATCGGTGCCCGGCTCTGCAACCATTGCTACACGAGCCCGATCACCGTCGCAGCGAGTCTGCATTGGTTGGCTACCTGCCGCGATGCGTTTCTGTTCGAGGATTGCGTCGAGGACCTGCCGCTGCGGCATGACCTGACGCACGAGAAACTCCAGGCCGTCGATGGCTGGATCACGGTGCCCGACCGGCCTGGCCTGGGAGTGACGCTCGACGAAGAGTTCGTCCGGCGACACCTCGTCTGCGAGTCGCGCTAAGTACAGCCCGGGGACGGGGCGAGTGATTTTCTTGCCCTGCGGGCCTGTGCCGGCTTCAATAGGTCCATGCCCGCCCGCTCACCCCTCCTGCCGCTGATTGCTTGCCTGGTGCTGGGGGTGGTCGTTTGTCTGGGCCAGTCGGGACTGCAGGCCGCCGAGCCTTCGTCAGTGCCCGATTTTGACCGCGAGGTCGCACCGCTGCTCATCGAGCGGTGCGGAAGCTGCCATTCCAAGAGCAAGCGCGCGGCAAAGCTCAATCTGGTCACGCCGGCGGGGATTGCCCGCGGCGGCGACGGCGGACCCGCGGTCGTGCCGGGCGAACCCGACAACAGCTCCTTGTGGCAGCGCGTCGCCGACGACGAAATGCCGCCCGAGCAGCCGCTGTCCGCCGAAGAAAAAGAACTGCTCCGCGCCTGGATCGCCGCCGGCGCGCCGCAGATGCCGCGTCTCAGCGAGGACCAACGCCGCGACGGCGCGGACCATTGGGCTTTCACTCCACCCGTCATGCCCCCGGTGCCTCTGGTCGCCGACCCCGGTCCGGTATGCACGCCGATCGACGCCTTTGTGATTGCCGCGCTCGCCGAACGAGGATTGCAGCTCGCACCCGAGGCCGATCGCACCACGCTCGTTCGCCGCGTGGCCTGCGATCTGACCGGACTGCCGCCAACGCCGGAAGAAATCGCCCTGTACCTCAGCGACGCGGAGCCCGGCGCCTACGAGCGGATGGTCGATCGCTATTTGGCGTCGCCCCATTACGGCGAGCGCTGGGGCAAGTACTGGCTCGACGCGGCCGGCTATGCCGACTCGAACGGCTATTTCAACGCCGACACCGATCGCCCGCTCGCCTGGCGCTATCGCGATTACGTCGTCGCCAGCTTCAACGCCGACAAGCCCTGGGATCAATTCCTGCGCGAGCAGATCGCCGGCGACGCGCTGGCCGGATACACGTCCGGCGGCGACATCCTGCCCGACGACGTCGAGCTGCTCGTGGCGACACATTTCTTGCGCAACTCGCCTGACGGCACGGGCGAAAGCGACGGCAACGACGAAGAAGTGCTCAACGATCGGATGACCGTGCTCGAGGGCACGGTCAACATGTTCGGCGCGGCCTTGTTCGGCATGACCGTGGCGTGTGCCAAGTGCCACGATCACAAATTCGAGCCGATCACCCAGCGCGAATATTACGAGCTGCAAGCCATCCTGCTGCCGACCTATAGCCCGGAGCATTGGCTCAAGCCCAACCAGCGCGTCGTGCAGGTCGGCACGGTCGCCGAGCGCGAGACGCACGCGGCCGCCAACCAGGCGATCGACGAGCGCATCAAACAGCTCGAAGGCGCGCTGGCCGAACGCAAGGCAAAGCTCACCGAACAATTGCGCGATCAGCGTCTGGCTGCCTTGGACAGCTCACTGGCCGATGCGCTGCGCGCGGCGCTCGCGACGCCGGAGGATCAACGCAACGAGGCGCAGACCGCCCTGCTGGCCGAGCATCAAGCGACGGTCGAGGTGACCGACGAGCAACTGGCCGAGGCCTTTTCCGAGTTGGGCACGGCGAAAGCAGAAACGGCCGCGGCGATCGAAGCGGCCCAGGCCGAACGGCCCGCGCCACTCGAGGAGCTGGCCGTGTTCTACGATCAGCCGGACGTGGTCGTCGAACATCACGTCAGCCAGCGCGGCGTCCACACGCAGCCCGGCGAGGTCGTCGGGCCGGGCGTGCCGGCCGGCCTGTGTACCGCCGGCAACAAGTTCGAGCCACACGATGCCACGGGCGCCACGCGGCGGCTCGAATTCGCTCGTTGGCTCGTCTCGCCCGAGCAGCCGCTCACGGCGCGCGTCCTGGTGAATCGAGTCTGGCAGCAGCATTTCGGCCGCGGGCTGGTCGAAACGACCGAGAATCTCGGCTACACCGGCGCCGAGCCGTCGCACCCCGAATTGCTCGATTACCTGGCCGTGGCGATCCAGCAAGGCGGCTGGCGACTCAAGGACATGCACCGGCAAATCATGCACTCGGCCGTCTATCGCCAATCGAGCCGCCCGGGCGAATCGCCGCCGGCGGTCGATCCGGAGAACCGGCTGCTGAGCCGTTTTCCCCTGCGCCGGCTCGATGCCGAGGCCTTGCGCGACTCGATGCTTGCCGCGGGGGGCGAATTGGATCGCGCCGTGGGCGGGCCCTACATCCCGAGCAAGCGCGCGGAAGACGGCAACGTGGTGGTTGCCGAGGATGTGCCCGGTGCGCTGCGGCGATCGATCTACCTACAGCAACGTCGCACGCAGGTCGCCAGCCTGCTGGAAGTCTTCGACGCGCCGTCGATCGTCGCCAGTTGCACGCGTCGTTCGCAAGCCACGGTGCCGCTGCAGGCGCTGGCCTTGATGAATGCCGACTTTGTCCGCCGCCGCGCGGCCGGCCTGGCCTCGCGCGCAGCGGCGATCGGGCCTGTGCGAGAGCAACAGGTCGAGCAGGCTTTCCTGCTGGCCATGGGCCGTGCCCCGCGGGCGACCGAACGCAGTGCCGCGGCGCGATTTTTCGCCGAGTATCCCCCGGCCGAAGCGGGCGAGACGCCCCCGGACGGGGATCCTGCGCTGGTCGATTTTTGCCACATGCTGTTGGCGAGCAACGCGTTTCTTTACGTGGAATAAAACATGCCGATGCTGCTTCAATCTCGCCGGCATGATGGCGATCTGGCCCGTCTGACCGCCCTGACGCGACGGGCGTTCCTGGGCAGTTCTTGCGGCTCGCTCGGCAGCCTGGCCCTTGCGCATCTGGCCCAGCGCGAGGCCCGCGCGGCAGAGTCGGCCGTGCCGCCCCGCAAGGCCCGGGCCAAGTCCGTGATCTGCCTGTTCCAGCACGGTGGCCCCAGCCAGATGGACCTGTTCGATCCCAAGCCCGAGCTGGTCCGCCGCAACGGCGAAGAGGGGAGCGACAAGTTCGAGATTCACTTCAAGAACCAGCGCGGCAAACTGCTCGGCTCGCCGTTCACCTTCACGCCGGCGGGGCAATGCGGCATGGAGCTGTCCGAGCTGCTGCCGCATACCGCATCGATCGCCGACCGCATCACCCTCGTCCGGTCGATGCACACCTTTTCCGTCGACCACGAAGCGGCGCTGCGTTTGATCCACACCGGCAAGGCGTTTCCCGGCCGACCGACCTGGGGTGCATGGTCGATCTACGGGCTGGGCACCGAAAACGAGAGCCTGCCGGCCTATGTCGTGCTGGCCGATCCGCAAGGCCTGCCGATCGACGGCGTGAACAACTGGGCCAGCGGCTGGCTGCCGGCGCAGTATCAAGGCACGCCCTTCCGCTCCGGCGATTCGCCGGTCTTGAACCTGAACACGCCGGGCGAAGTAACGCCCGCTGCACGGGCAGCACAGCGCCGCTTGCTCGACGAGCTCAACGCCGAACACCTGGCACGCTTCCCGGAAAACGGCGAACTCGCCGCGCGGATCAGCCAGTACGAGACCGCGGCCCGCATGCAGTCGGCCGTGCCTGAGGTCATGGATTTCTCCGACGAGACGGCCGAAACGCGCGAACTGTACGGGCTCGATCGCAAGGAAAGCCAGGAGTATGGCGCGCGGTGCCTGTTGGCCCGGCGGCTGGTCGAGCGCGGCGTGCGGTTCGTGCAACTGTTCCTCAATGGTCAGCCCTGGGACACGCACAACAAGAATGCCGAGAGCCTCCGCGGCCTGTGCGCAAGGACCGATCAGCCGAGCGCCGCCCTGGTGATCGATCTGGCCCGTCGCGGGCTCTTGGATTCGACCATCGTGATGTGGACCGGTGAATTCGGCCGGCAACCGATCTCGCAGGGCACCGACGGCCGCGATCACAACCGCCATGCCTTCTCGCTCTGGCTGGCCGGCGGCGGTTTCCGCGCGGGGTACGTCCACGGGGCGACCGACGAATTTGCCTATGCAGCCACGGAAAACCGCGTGAGCGTCCACGATCTGCACGCCACGCTCTTAGATGCCCTGGGCCTCGACCATATGCGGCTCACTTGGCCCCACGACGGCCGCGACGACAGCCTGACGGACGAGGTCGTCACCCAGGCGCAGGTGGTCAGCGAACTTCTCGCGTGACAATCCTGCCAAGGAGCGTTACGAAGAAGACAGTCGTTCGAGTCCTGATGTTTCGGGGCATTGCCGCATGCTGGAAACGTTCGCCGAAATTGCAGTGATCCTTGGAGTTGCCGCGGGAATCGTGGCAGCCATCGTCAGGCTGAGACGTCAGTGGAAGGCTTCGTCGACCTGGGAATTAGTCCCGCATCTCCTCTACCGCCATTTCTATCCATTAGGCGTCCCTGACCTGACGATTCGCCAACGCACGTACTCGGAGCGCATTCGCCCCGACCTCCAAATCGCACTCGACAGCGTGGTCGCCGAATTGCTCCAGGTGGAGCGATTTTGCGGTGTGACGCAGGCGTATGAAGGCCATAGTGCCCCTGAGCTGTCGTAGTTGCTGATCGAGACGCACAACACTTGTTATGCGGGAACGCCCAAATACGACGACTTCGACACGGGCGACGAACGACCGGTGCGCTGCCTGAGAACAGGTTTATGGATTGGCACCGCGGGCAGCGACAAGCTGGCGTTACTCGTCACGCAGGCGGCGGCATACGGACGCTGCGGAGTCATCAATCGCATCAACGTGCAAATCTGCGTACCTGAAGGCGACAGCGGGCATCAACTTTGTGAGCGGATCTTTGCCGTGCTGGATGAGGCCGTGCAGCGTTCCGCGTCGTACCGCGGCAGGGTGCTTTCCTTCGAGAGCCGCGACTCGTACCAAGGCACCCACTCGGGCATCACCGTTCACCGGTTGCGCACCGTCATGCGCGACCAGGTGATCCTGCCGCAGGCCACCTTGGAACTGCTCGATCGCAATGTGCTCCGCTTCGTCGAGCAGCGCGAGGCTTTGCGTCGGGTGCACATGCCGACCAAGAAGGGACTGCTGTTCTACGGCCCGCCTGGCACCGGGAAGACCCATACAATTCACTACCTGAGCAAGGAGCTTCGCGGCCATACGACGCTGTTGATCGCGGCCGAACAGGTGGGAAATCTCGGCGAGTACATGACCCTTGCGCGGCTGCTGCAGCCCAGCATTGTCGTGATCGAAGATGCCGACCTGATTGCCCGCGAACGAACGCAGATGGAGACGATCGAAGAGGTTTTGCTCAACAAGCTGCTGAACGAGATGGACGGTTTGCGCGAGGACGCCGACATTCTGTTCATCCGACGACGAATCGGCCCGAGGCGATGGAAGCGGCCCTCGCCGCGCGCCCCGGACGTATCGATCAGGCCATCGAGTTTCCACTGCCCGACGCCTTGGGCCGTAAGAAACTGATTCGCCTGTACGCGGCCGGCGCAGCGCTTACCGACGACACGGTCGACTCGCTTGTCCGCCGCACCGAACGGTGTAGCGCCGCGTTTATCAAAGAGCTGATGCGGCGTTCACTTCAATTCCAACTGGAACGCAACGGCGGCGGCAGCATCGAGATGGCCGACGTCGATCTGGCGCTCGATGAGATGCTCACCGCCGGAGGATCGCTCAACCGGGTCCTGCTCGGCGCCGTCGGCGCAGATTGCGAAGCCTGCTGAGGCGCAAGTGCCGCCATCACCGGGGCAAGGTCTTTCGCTCGTTCAGCGACCAGTCGTAATCCAGATAGCTCACCCGCGCTTGGCCGCCGGCGGCGAGCTCGCGGGCCTCGGCCGTCGGCAGGTACGGCGCGATCGTGGCCATTTGCGCGGCCGCGTCGGCGCCGAAATCCTTGGCGAACCATTTCAGAATCGGCGAGACCTCGATCCGCCGCTGCCGGACGTCGTAGGCGAACCGCGCCGGAGAGGCAAAGAAGGCCCGGGCGTTCTCGGTCAACTGTCCGTCGAGCCGATCGGACTGATAGGCTTCGTTCCGTAGCGGCGGACAGCCGGCCGACGCGCAGACAATCGCGAAGTGAATCCGCGGCTCGCCCATTTTCCGCAGCACCTGGTGTTCGATCGCATCGAGCGAGTACTCCTCGCCGCCCACGCGCAGCAGCAGGTGCTTCCAGATGTTGTAGCCGAACAGCGCCGCCGTGTGATTGCGGATGCTGGCCGTGGGGTACTCGCGCAGAATGCCCCGGATCGTCAGGGCGTTGTAGGCGTTGATCCAAAACGCCACGCGTCCCTGGAGACTCGCCGCCAGCCTTGGACCGGCCGCCGAGAGGGCCGCCAGGTATTGGTCGAGGGCCTGCTGATCCGCCGCGCTGGCTTTCCACCCGGTGTAATCGACTCGGCCCTGGGCATCGACTCGGCGCTTGAGCAGAGCGTCCCAGGGACGATGGTCGACCTGATCCATCGACACCAGCTCACCGGCGGGCACCTCGCGGCCGACGGTCCAAGTCTCCGCCGCTTCGACGACGGCTTCCTCGCCGCACCATGCGGCGAGCACCAACATCAAGCCCGACAAGCGGTTCCGCATCGCCATCACCCCCGAATTGACAATTTCCTCAGCCGACCGGTAGCATTAGGGGCTTGTCACGGTTCGAGCGGCCCAAGCCGTGGCGCCAGCGTACTTTGTATTGCCTTCCCGGCACGCTGGGCACCCCTGTCAGGCCGAAGTCGGTCCGAACGCCGGACGCCCCGACCCTCCGTGGGTCGCGCGGCCAAGAGCCGGTGTGCCATCCAGCTCCGAGGAGTCTTTCGTGTCGAGTGCCCTGGTCGAACAACTGATCGAAGCGGGGGTCCATTTTGGCCATCGTGCCAGCCGCTGGAACCCCAAGATGCGCCCGTACATCTACGCTCGGCGCAACCTGATTCACATTATCGACGTGCGCGAAACGGTCCGCGGTCTGCTGCGGGCCCGCAAGTATCTCGAACAGGTCGCCGCGAACAACAGCTTGATCCTGGTGGTCGGCACCAAGCGGCAAGCGGCCGAGACGGTCGAACGCGAGGCGAAGCGTGCCGGCATGCCCTATGTGAACGAGCGTTGGCTCGGCGGCACGCTGACCAACTACCGCACGGTCCGTAGCCGGTTGACGCGGTTGCAAGAGCTGGAAGCCCTCAAGGCGGGCGACAAGTTCAACATGTACTCGAAGAAGATGCAGTCGGCCCTGAATCGCGAGCACCGCAAGATGCTCCGCAACCTCGACGGCATGCGGACGATGAGCCGGTTGCCCGAGGCCATGATCATCATTGATCCGCGCAAGGAACACAACGCGGTGAAAGAGGCGCGCAAGCTGGGGGTCACCACGGTCGCACTGATCGATACGGACAGCGATCCGGACTGGGTCGATCTGCCGATTCCGGGCAACGACGACAGCATCCGCTCGATCGAGATCGTGCTGCAGCAAATGGCCGACGCGATCCTCAAGGGCCGCAACAACGCCGCCGGCGGTTTGGCCGCCAAAGGCGAAGCCGCCCCGGTCGACAAGGACGCGGCGCCCGCGTCGTAGTCGCATCGTTCGCCGACGAAGTTCACCGGGCCCCGATCTTGCGTCTGGCCACGAGCGCCGTCGAGCGGTGGCGCCGTGCAACGCTGGCCGGCGGTTCCCGCAATCTACTGATACCGAGTTTCACGCCAGCCGGCCGGTCGCGGTCGGTTGCGAGAGAGGAGTTTACGATGAGCGAGATTTCCGCAGCCGCCGTCAAAGCGTTTCGCGACAAGACCGGCCTGCCGATGATGGAATGCAAGAAGGCGCTGATGGAGGCCAACGGCGACGAGCAGGCCGCCATCGAGCTGTTGCGCAAGGCCGGCAAGAAGACCATGGCCGCCCGCAGCGACCGCGAGACGGCCTCGGGGCGGTTGTTCGTGCTGGCCGACGTGGCCAAAAAGGTCGGCGCCATGGTCGAACTGCAGTGCGAAAGCGCACCCGTGGCTTCGAACGAAGAGTTCATCCAGCTCGGTAACGATCTGGTCACGCAGCTGGCGACCGGGCCCGGGGCCGCCACGGCCGAGGAACTGCTCGCCCAGAAATCGCCCAGCCGCGCGGGCACGCTGCAAGAGCAATGGGACGACCTGGCGAACAAGATTCGCGAGGTGTTTCGCTTGGCCCGGCTGGTGCGGATCCAAAGCCCCTGCGGCGGCTATGCGCATCACAGCGGCGACTTTGGCGTGCTGGTCGAAATCGAAGGCGGCAATCAACAGGTCGCCAACGAGATCAGCATGCACGTCGCGGCCATGCGGCCCATGGTCGTCAACAAGGAAGACCTGCCCGCCGAAGTGGTCGCCAAGGAGCGCGAGATTCTGCTGGCCGCCGCGCGTCAGGAAGGCAAGCCGGAGAACATCCTGGAAAAGATGGTCGAAGGCCGGTTGCGCGTGTTCTACAGCGAGCGCGTGCTCAATGAGCAGCCCTTCGTCAAGGACGACAAGCAGACCGTCGGCAAGTACGCCGGCCAGAACAAGGCCAAGGTCCTGCGCTACGTCCTCTGGCAGCTCGGCAAGGAATAAGTTCTCGGCCGTGCTGGATCGAGAGTGGTTTGCGGTGCGTGCGTTGGGGTGAAGAAGGAGTTGTATGACCGCTGAATCGGCCGCTTCGTCGCACCAGCCTTTCAAACGGGTGGTGCTCAAGATCTCCGGCGAGAGTTTCGGCCACGGCGCCGAGCGCGGCATCAGCATGCCCGAGGTGTTGCTGATCGCCCGCCAGACGCAGAAGGCTGCGGCCCAAGGCGTGCAGATCGCCATCGTCATTGGCGGCGGCAACATCCTTCGCGGGGCCCAGTTCACCGCCGGCCAGCAGAGCATTCAGGAAGCCACGGCCCATTACATGGGGATGCTGGCCACGGTGATCAACGGCCTCGCCCTGCAAGATGCCCTGGAATCGCTCGGCTGCGAGACGCGGCTCCAGACGGCCATCCGCATGGAAGGCGTCGCCGAGCCGTATATCCGTCGCCGCGCCAAACGCCACCTGGAAAAAGGCCGCATCGTGATCCTGGCCGCCGGCACCGGCAGCCCGTTTGTCACGACCGACACCGCCGCTGCGCAACGCGCCTTGGAGCTCGACGCCGATGTGCTGATGAAGGCCACGCGGGTTGACGGCGTCTACACCGACGACCCGGAGAAAAACCCGCATGCGGTGCTCTATCGCGAGTTGAGCTTCCAGCAGGTGCGGCAACAGAATCTGCGCGTCATGGATGCCACGGCCATCGCCCATTGCATGGAACACGAGATGCCGATCCTGGTGTTCAATTACAAGAAAGAAGGCAACATCGAGCGTGCCGTCCGGGGCGAGCGGATCGGCACGATCATCAACAGCCAAGGCACCGCGGGTTAGTGCTCCGAAAAACCCGGTGCAGGGCGGTCGTGAATCGATAGCAGAACACGCTGAATCCAAGTTCCGCTGAACCCCCTAGCGCGTTTGGCCGACGCGCCCCGCACGAGGACCGAACATGACCGCCGACGAAATCCTCTTCGACGTCGAAGAACGCATGGAGAAGGCCATCGACGTGCTCAAGCATGCCTTGGCCGGCATTCGCACAGGCCGGGCCAACCCGGGCCTGGTCGACACGCTCCGGGTCGAGGTCTACGGCTCGCCGACGCCGATCAAGCAACTCGCCTCGGTCGGGGTACCCGAGCCCAATCAAATCCTGATCCGTCCCTACGACCCGGGGACGATCAAGGACATCGAAAAGGCGATTCAAGCGGCGGACCTGGGCTTCAACCCGCAGAACGACGGCAAGAATATCCGCCTGATCGTGCCTCCGCTGTCGACCGAGGTCCGCAAGAAGATGGTCACGCGGATCAAGGACCTTACCGAGGAGGCCCGCGTCGCGATTCGCAACGTCCGCCGCGATGGCAACAAGGCCGTCGAGCAGGCCGAGAAGGACAAGGTGCTCACCGAGGACGATGCCAAGCGCGTCAAGGAAGAGGTGCAAGACCTCACGAAGAAGTACGAACAACAAGCCGGCGACATGGCCAAGGTCCGCGAGGCCGAGGTGATGGAAAACTAGCCGCGCGTTGTTCCTTGCTGGCACTGCTGGCGCCGCGCGCTTCGCCCTGCGAGCAATTGCGGCAGGCCGACCTTGATCGGCTGTTTGCCCTGGCGCTATACTCCCCCGCCGCAACGGTTCCGGCACGAGGTCGGGCCATCGGCTGACTGGCACGCGCTAACGGTTCATGGAGGAACCCTCATGGCGTCGATCGATACGCTTCCTGCCTCGCCCCCTTCGCGCCGCGGACTCGTCGGCTTCATCGTTGCGTGCCTCGCCGTGTTGGCGATCTGCCTGTTGGTGCGCGGGCAAGGAGGTGGCCACGAGGCCAACGCGCAATCGCCCAAGACGCCACCGGCCAGCACGGCGCCACGTCGCGCGGTCACGCCCGTTGCCACGGCGCCGGCCAAGCGCGCGGCCGCGGCGCCCGCGACCAGCGCGGCCCCGTCGAACGCCCCGAATCAGGCCGCGCCGCAGCCCGAGCAGAATCTCGTGGCCGTGGTGAACGGCGAGGAAATCAGTCGCAATGACTTGGGCCGGGAGTGCCTGTGGCACTTTGGCGAGCAGGTGCTCGAAAGCGTGGTCAACAAGCAACTCATCGAGCAGGAATGCCAACGGCAAAAGGTCTCGGTCACGCCTGTCGAGGTGAAGCAGGAGATCGAGCGCGTCGCCAAGAGCTTCAATCTGCCTGTCGATCAGTGGCTCAACTTGCTGAAGAGCGAGCGGCACATTACGGCTCATCAGTACGCCGACGACATCCTCTGGCCGAAGCTGGCCCTGGAAAAGCTCGCAGCGCCGCAACTGGCCGTGTCGCCGGCCGAGATTCAGGCCGCCTACGAAAGTGAATTCGGTCCTTCCGTCCAAGCCCGGCTGATCGTGTGCCCCGACGCGGCCAAGGCCAAGAACGTGCAGGCGCTGGCCGTCGCCAATCCGGACGATTTCGGCAATCTGGCCAAGGAACACTCGGTCGACGCCAGCGCCAGCTCCAAGGGCCTGATCCAGCCGATACGCCGCAACGCGGGCCCCAAGGAAATCGAACAGGTCGCGTTCAATCTGAAGCCCGGACAGGTTTCGGACGTGTTGAGCTACGAGCAGCAGTTCTTGATCTTGAAGTGCGAACAGATCATTCCGGCCCGCAAGGTGCCGCTCGACCAGGTGCAGCCGGCACTCGTGTCGGCGCTGAAGGATCGCAAGCTGAGCGAGGCGGCCGACACGCTGCTGCGCCGCCTGCAGAGTCAGGCCCAAGTCGAAAACATCTTCAACGACGAGCAGCAGCGCGCGGCGCACCCGGGCATCGCGGCGATCATCAATGGCCGCCAGGTTACGATCCGCGAATTGTCGGAAGAATGCATCACCCGGCACGGCATCGAGACGCTCGACGGCATGATCAGCCGCAAGCTGCTTGAACAGGAATGCAAGAAGCAGAACGTCACGGTCTCGCAGGCGGAGATCCAGGAAGAAATCGCCCGCGCCGCCAAGGCGATGGGCTGCCGGGATGACGCCGGCAACCCCGACGTGCCGACGTGGCTTGCGAAAATCAAGGAAGAGCAGGGACTCAGCACCGAGATCTACGTTCACGACACCGTTTGGCCCACCGTCGCGCTCAAGAAGCTGGTGGGTGGTCAGGTGCAAGTTACCTCGGAGGACCTACAGAAGGGCTTCGAGGCCAACTACGGCGCCCGAGTCCGTTGCCGGGCCATCGTGTTGAACAACAATCGCCGCGCACAACAGGTGTGGGAAATGGCCCGCGCGAACCCGACGCCCGACTACTTCGGCGACCTCGCCGAACAGTATTCGATCGAAGCGGGCAGCCGCGCCCTGCGCGGGGAGGTGCCCCCGATTCAGCGCTGGTGCGGTCAGCCCGTACTGGAAAAGGAAGCGTTCTCGCTCAAGCCGGGGGAACTCTCGGGCATCATTCAGGTGGGCGACAAGTACGTAATTCTGTTGTGCGAGGGCTTCACGCAGCCGACCGTCGTGAAGATGGACGAGGTACGTGAGCTGCTGCAAGAAGATATCCAAGAGAAAAAGACTCGCCTGGCGATGGCCGAAATGTTCGATCAGCTCCAGCAGGAAGCCCAGGTCGACAACATGCTGGCGGGCACCTCGCAGTCGCCCTACGACGCGCTGCAAAACCCGCTGGGCCCCGCGCCGGCCGAGCCGCGGACGGCACGTGCGGCCCGGGCAGGCACGGCCATGACCCCCGCGGCGAATACCCGCCCGGCGACGCCTCCGGGGGGTGCACCTGCAGCGGCCCCGCGGGCGATGCCGCAGCGCGTCGCCCCGCGTGCCGCGACCACGCCCCGCGATTCTTGACGGCACGGGCCCGGCGTTGACCGTCGAACTGCGTGCGTTGACACCCCCGGCCGACGCCTTAAAATCGTCGGTTTGGCGCCCACCGGCGCGCGTTCCACTGGTGGCAACTGTTTGCCGCCCGGCCAGCGGCTGCCCGCCGCGCGTGGGCACTTGCGGTTCGAGGGTCGGACTGTTGGAAGACAACCAGGTCGCGATTGAAAAAGCCGACGTCCTGATCGAGGCCCTCCGCTGGATTCGCCAGTTTCGCGACACCATCGTCGTGATCAAGCTCGGCGGCAGCGTCATGGAGACGCCCGAGGCGCTCCGCCACCTGTTGATCGACGTGGTGTTTATGGAGACGGTCGGCATGCGGCCGATCATCGTGCACGGCGGCGGCGCCGCCATCAGCCGCGCGATGAACGCCGCGGGGATCGAGCCACGGTTCATCCAGGGTCGCCGCTTCACCGACGAGGCGACGCGCGACATCGTCGAGCAAGTGCTCGCCTACGAAACAAACGACCAGATCTTCCGCATGATCGAGGACCTGGGTGGACGCGCCGCGGCACTGAATTTTAAGACGACCAATGTCTTGTTCGGCCGCCGTTTGATGCTGCCCGGCGAAGACGGCAGCGACGAGCCGATCGATCTCGGCTTCGTCGGCGAGGTCAACCGTGTCGATCAGGCGACGATTCGCAATCTCTGCACCGCGGGCATCGTGCCGGTGCTGCCGTCGATGTGTATCGGCGAAGCGGGGGAAAAGCTCAACGTCAACGCCGACACCGCCGCCACGGCCGTGGCCCAGTGCCTGAACGCCGAGAAGCTGGTGTTCTTGAGCGACGTGAACGGCGTGCGCCGCGACAAGCGTGATCCGTATTCACTGATTCATTCGTTGACGGCCAGCGAAGCCCGCGAATTGATCCGCTCGGGTGCGGTCGATTCGGGCATGATCCCCAAGGTCGAAGCCTGCCTCGAGACGCTCGGCCGCGGCGTGCCCAAGGTGCACATTATCGACGGCCGGCTGCGGCACTCGCTGCTGTTGGAGATTTACACGAGTAAAGGGGTCGGCACAGAAATCATCCAGGATCGCGTCTGAACGGTCTGCGCGACTATCCCACCACTCGCCCGCGCGAACCGAATTGCGCCGAGAACCTCTTGGTGAGCATCGCCTGACTTCCAGAATTCCCCCCTTCCAGGAATCCTTGCCGTGGCAACCAGCATGCTCTCGTCGGCCGATGTCGTCGCGTTGTTCGCCCAGTACGTGGTGCCCAACTATACGCGCTACCCGGTGTGCCTGACGCGCGGCGAGGGTTCCTACGTCTGGGACGCAGAAGAAAACCGCTACCTCGACTTCTTCCCCGGTTGGGGCTGCAATCTGCTGGGGCACTGTCCCGAGCCGGTCGTCCGCGCCATCCAGGAACAAGTCGCCACGCTGATTCACGTGCCCAACACCTGGTACACCGAGTGGCAAGGGCGCTGGGCCCAGATGCTCAGCCAGCGGAGCTTCGGCGGCCAGGCGTTTTTCTGTAACTCCGGCGCCGAAGCCAACGAAGCGGCGATCAAGCTCGCCCGGCTGCACACGCCGAAGCAGCGCTACAAGATCATCACGTTCGAAGGCGGGTTCCACGGCCGCACCTTTGCGGCCGTAACCGCGACCGCTCAGCCCAAGTATCACGAGGGCCTGGGCCCGTTGATGGCCGGCTTCACCTACGCCCCGTACGGCGATCTCGATGCGGTGGCCAAGCTGATCGATGACGAGACGGCCGCGATCATGATCGAGCCGATCCAGGGCGAAGGCGGGATCAAGATTCCGCCCGACGGCTTTCTGGCCGGTCTCCGCCAGCTCTGCGACGAGCACGACCTGCTGTTGATCTTCGACGAGGTCCAGTCGGGCTGCGGGCGCACGGGCAACTGGTTCGCCTACCAGCATTTCGGCGTCACACCCGACGTCATGACGCTGGCCAAATCGCTTTGCGGCGGCGTAGCGGGCGCAGCGCTGCTGACGACCCGGGAAATCGCCCCCAGCCTGCGGCCCGGCATGCACGCAGCCACCTTTGGCGGCAATCCGCTCGCGGCGCGGGCCGGCATCGCCACGCTGGAAACGATCGAACAGGAGCATTTGTTGGACAATGTCCACAAGCTCAGCGCCGTCTTTCGTCAGCGGCTCGACGAGCTGGCCGATCAGACCGACCTGGTCCGGCAGGTGCGCATCTGCGGCATGATGATCGGCATCGAGCTGGCCGTCGAAGGCGCGCCGGTCGTCAAGGCATGTCTCGAACGGCGGCTGCTCGTCAATTGCACCCAGGGCGTCGTTATCCGCCTGCTCCCGGCAATGAATCTCACGCCTGCGCAGGCCCACGAGGGCTGCGACATCCTGGGCGATGTCATCAAGGGTCTGGCCGGATGACGGCCAGCACGGCTATTTCAAGAGGATCGCGTGCCATGCGGCACCTCATTACGACGGCCGATCTCAAGGCGGCGGAGATGGAGCACATCTTCGCCATTACCGAGGACCTCAAGTCCAAGTTCCAGGATGGTCTGCGCGAGTCGATTCTGCCGGGCCGCGTGATGGCCTTGCTCTTCGAAAAACCCTCGCTGCGGACGCGCGTCAGCTTCGAAGCCGCGATGATCCACCTCGGCGGCAGCAGCCTGTTCTTAGGGAACGACGTCGGCTGGGGCTCGCGCGAGAGCGTGGCCGATTTCGGCCGCGTGCTCAGCGAGTATGTCGACGTAGTCGTCGTTCGTGCCTATCGCCATCAGACGGTTCTCGACCTGGCCAGCTATTGCACCTGCTCGGTCATCAACGGCCTGACCGACTATTTCCACCCGTGCCAATCGCTGGCCGATCTGTACACGGTCCGCGAGCGCGTTGGCTGCCTCGCCGGACACACCGTGGCCTTCATCGGCGACGGCAACAACGTGGCGCGGAGCCTGGCCATCTGCTGTGGGAAACTGGGGATGCCGTTCGTCCTGGCCGCGCCCGACGGTTATGAGTTCGACGCCGATTTTCTGGAGATCTGCCGTCGCCAGGTACCCGAGCTGCAACTGACCGTCACGCGCGATCCCCAAGCCGCGGTACGCAGCGCGACGGTCGTCTATACCGACGTCTGGACCAGCATGGGCCAAGAGGCACAGCGCGATCTGCGGCGCCAGGCCTTCGCTCCGTTCCAGGTAAACGAGCGGCTCATGCAGGCCGCGCCGCGCGACGCGTTGTTCATGCATTGCCTCCCCGCGCACCGCGGCGAGGAGGTCTCCGCCGAGGTAATCGACGGCGATCAGAGCGTCGTCGTGCAACAGGCAGGCAACCGGTTGCATGTGCAAAAGGGGATCCTCGCCTGGCTGCTGGGCCCCCAGGCACGCTAACCGAACGGCCCCCCTCGCTCCTCCTCAACCAGACAGGCCACGGTCACGCATGCGACCCGACGGACGCGCTCCCGACCAGCTCCGAACCCTGCGCGTCAAGCGGCGCTACACGCGTTCGGCCCCCGGCAGCGTGCTGCTCCAAGCCGGCCGTACGACCGTGCTCTGCACGGCCAGCGTCGATTTGCAGGTGCCGCCCTGGATGAAGGATGAAAACCGGGGCTGGGTCACGGCCGAGTACAACATGCTGCCCGGCAGCACCAGCCCGCGCAAACGCCGCGATCGGGGCGGCAGTGTCGACGGCCGCACCACCGAGATCCAACGACTGATCGGCCGCAGCCTGCGTGCCGTCGTCGACCTCGCCGCCCTGGGCCCGCGAACGATCACCGTCGATTGCGACGTGCTCGAAGCCGACGGCGGCACGCGCACCGCGAGCATCACCGGCGCCTGGCTCGCCCTGGCCGATGCCCTGGCGACGCTCGAACCCGTCTCGCCGGCACCGGTGCTTCGCGATAGCGTCGCGGCCATCAGCGTGGGCATCGTGGCGGGCCGCCCGGTGCTCGACCTCGACTACCAGGAAGACTCGCGCGCCGAGGTCGACATGAACGTCGTCATGACCGGCGCAGGCCAGTTCGTCGAGGTGCAAGGCACCGGCGAAGGCAGCACGTTCAGCGAAAAGCAACTGGCCGCTCTGCTCAAACTGGCCCGCGGCGGCATCACGACGCTGGGCAAGTTTCAGCGCAAAACTTTGGGGAGGAATTGGCCACTCGGGGTGTAGCGGGCTGGCGATTCGATTGGCACACTTGCCTCCGAGTCAGTAGCTCCTGCCCTTTGAGCAAAGAACAAGCGGTTTGCGCTTACTTCACATCGCCAGCGCGAAGGTTTCGCCGGCGATGCGGCTTGCCCTCGCGGAACTGCTTGAGGCGTTCTTCGCTCTCGGCCACCAGGTCGGCACGTTGTTGGGCGACGGCCATCTGTCGCGCAGCTTCGGCGGCGGCGACCGCTTCGTCGAACCGGCCGAGTTCGGCCAAGGCCGCGGCCTGCGTGTCGAGCAGGGCCCAACTGTTCGAGTCCGCCTTGAGCAGCGGTTCGACCAGAGCCAGCGCCTCGGCACCGTTTCGTAGCGCGTCATCAGCATCGGTCGCCAACAGCCAGGCCAGCCGCAAACGGGTCGCCGGAGTCGCCATGCCCTGTTCGACCGCCTGGCGATAGGCCGCCACGGCCCGGGCGGTCTGCTGGGTGCCCGTCAATGCCCACCCCCAAGCCTCGACTGCCCCGGCGTCGGTCGCAGCCGCCTCGGCCAGCGGTTCGAGCGCCGCAGCGGCGTCGCCGAAACGCCCTTGCTCGTTCAAATATTGCGCGTAGCGCGTGCGAGGGAGCAGCTCGTGCGGCACCATCGCGATCGTCTGCCGCCAGACCCATTCGGCCTGCGGCCGGTCGCCTGCGGCCAGCAGGTCGGCGGCTCGCTGGCTGCCCGCTTCGGCGATCCGTTGCCGGGCCAGGCGGTAACTTCGCTCGAGCGGGTCGAGCTGCATTTCGGGCGAATTCCACGCCGCCTCGACGGCCTGCGACTCGCGCGGATAGACGGCCACAAAGTGGTCTCGCAACTGCAACAGCCGCATTTTGTCGCCGACCAGGTTGTACATCGGCAGGCTCTGGTCGTCCTGGATCGGCATGTGGCAATCGACGCAATTGCGCGCGATCGAATCGCCCAAACGCGCCGAGACGCCGCACTGCGCCACCTGGTGACATTCCAGGCAGCGGCCGGAAAACAGCGCAACGTTGCCGCGCTCGTCCGCATGCGGGTCGTGGCACGTGGCGCAATTCATTTCGCTGTGCTGAAAACAGGCCGACTTGGCCAGCCGTGCCGTCTGGTTGACCGTGTGGACCTTGTTCGAGTGTTCCTCGTCGCCGGTAAAAGCCATGTACTGCTCGAGCGGCTCGCCCGGCAGATACGAGAACTCGGGCTGCAGCGATTGCCCAACCTCGCCGTGGCACTGGGCGCAGACGTCGAGCTGCCGCGCACGCGACAACCGGGCCGGGTTGACGATATGCGCGCCGCTCTCGGCGTCGGGCACCTCGCGATGATGGGCCACGTGCGCACTGCCGGGCCCGTGGCATTTTTCGCAGGTGATCGAAAGGATGGCCGTTTCCGGGTAGTAGCAGTTCTGCGAGCCGCGAATCTGCTCGAAGTAGGTCGAGTGACATTCCAGGCAGCGGGCATCGATCGAACGGTCCCAACGGGCCCAGGTGTCGAGATAGCCTGGCGGATTGCTCCATTTGTCGATGCAGGCCGCGTACATCACGGGCATCTGGAACAGCGCCGTCCCTTGACGATAGAAAAAGGCCAGTCCCATTTTGTTCGAGCCCATCACGAGCGCCACCGGCTCGCTGCGCTTGTTCAGAGGGCCATCGACCGTGTCGACCGAAGTCCAGGCAAACTGGTCGCTCTGACGCGTGAATTCGTAAACGAGCTTCTCCGAGCGAGTCACCATCGTCGGGCCTGCCGTGGCGAGCGCCTGCTCTAGCAGCCGCGGCTCGGGCAACCGCATGGCCAGGTAGTGCCCCGTCGTCGTGAAACCGGCTGCCTTGTCCGCATGGCATTCGGCGCAAGTTTCGAGTCCGACAAACTGGGCATGCCGCACATCAGGCGTGGGAACCGCGGGCGCCGCCTGAGGCGCAAGCGCCACCGCCTCGGGTCCGAACCATCGAGCAGCGCCCAAGGTAACGGCGAGCAACGCCGCGACGATCAATGATTGGCGGAGTTCTATCACAAGATCTGGGCGAAAAGTTGTCTCGACCGGCGCGCCGCGAGGGCCATCGATTGACCGGCCGCTGCAGGTTCTCTTGTAACATCGGGTCAGGTCGCGGACCAGCAACCCCCTGGACTGGCCTCCGGTTGCGGCTGCGGCGTTCGTGTCGGGCAAGCGTCGCGTTCGTCGCCGTGCGCAGCGCGGCATGTGCACCCACCGCGGATCGGCCGATGAAGCTTGTCCGCCCCAGCCGCAGCGCTCTAGACTGAGGGTTTATCCGCTATGAGTCGAATTTGTCCCTGGCTCCCGGGCCGCAATTCGCCGATGGCTGTCTCCAGTTCTCCGGCGATGCCGAATCGAGCCGCGCGGCCCACGACCGATGAATCTGGTACGGCTGCCGGCCCGACGGTTCGTTGGGTTCAGCGCCACCCCCGGCTGAGCAGAGGGGTGGCGTTCCTGTTTGTCTTCGCGCTGATCACGGCCTGGCGCTTCGAGATCGTCGCTTCGCCGCCCTATTGGGACTCGGCGATGGGGCTGTTTCTCGAGGCCAATTTTCTGGCCGACACGAACTTCGACTACCCGCGCCTGTGGCTGCAGGAAAAGCGATTCGTCGAAGGGGGCTCGGCGATTTATCTCATCAGCGTGTTGCCGACCGTCGTGGCGGCGCTGATGAAGACGCTGCCCGCGCCCCGCGACGTGTTCATCGCCTATCACCTGCTGACGTTTGCGTGCGCCGCGGGGATCGCGTTGACGATGTTTGCCATCGTCCGTCGGCGGTCGGGAGCGCTCGTGGCCGTCCTCTCGGCCGCCGCCGCGTTGACGACGCCCCTGCTGGCCACGCAGATCGACATGTTGGGAATGGACGTACCGATGGTGTTCTGCGCCTTGCTGGCCATCGGGGCGATGCTAGAAGGGCGCAATTTCACGGCGTTCGGACTGGTGCTCGTCGCCGCGGCCTGCAAGATGATCGGCGCGATCGTCGGCGCGGCCTGGTTCGCCTATCTCGTCGTGGCCACGGCCGCGCGCTATCCACGCGCAACCGCGCATTGGCGGCGGCGCTTGTGGCTGGCCCTGGGCACCAGCCTGTTGTTGGTCGATGGCCTGGTGCTGTTGGTCGTCTATCTGTCGACCCAGGCGACAAGCCAGGCCGAAAACTACGAGCACGACACCACGCGCGGCATGGCCGTGATGGCGGACCTGCCGTATTGGTGCCCCGACATTCTGTCGGTTGCCGCCGTCGCCCTCTTGGGCACCCTGGTCGCGGCTGGCGTCATTGCCGGGCGGCATCGCCGCAGACGCGAACTCACCGCCAGCCGGCGTCTCATCGGACTCTGGCAGGCGCTCGTCCTGAACGAGCCGCTGTATTTGTTCGCGTGGCTGATTGTCGCGCTGATGGTCGTGGCCCTGGCCGTGGCCTACACGATCCCCCGATATCTCTGCCTGCCGCTGGTCTGCGTATATCTGATCGTCGGCACGTTGCTGGGGCGCACAGCGTGGACACGAACGCTGGGGTCGGCCGCCTTGGCGGTCGTCATCGGTCTGAATCTCGCCAACTCCGACGGCCGGTTTTTTCCGGCCATTCCCACGGAGGCCGCCGTCGATCTGCGCACCGGCGCGGTGCTCGAGCGGAGCCGCGAATATTTGCTCGACCACCGCGCCAATCAGTTAGCGGTGCGCTACCTGGCCGAACATTGCAGTAGCCGCCCGATCGTGGCGGGCAACCCCCTGGTGCATTTCCTGTCGCTGCCGCGCTTGGGATATGTGGCTCGCCCGTTGTCGGGCGTGTCGGTGAACTCGTTTACCACGTCCACGTTTCGGCCGGCCGATACCGTGCTCGACGACGCGCCTACCGATCCGGTCTTCGTGTATCTCAACAACCGCTTTCGACAAAACGCGACGGGCGAGATTCCGCTGCCCGATCCTCGCGATCGCGTGCTGTTTCGCGATGGCTTTCCCGGTTCGCCACTGCTCATCTACGAGAGATACATTCCGGCAGCGGCCAGCGACGCCGGACTGCGCATCGTGACGACGCTCTGGCCGGTCGACCGGTTACACGCTCGCGGCCGCTATCTGGCCGGCCTCGGCCAACGCCAGCGCGCCAGGCAAATGTTCGAGCTCGCCTTGCGGCTCGATCCCACGCGCCACGAAACCCGGTTTGAGCTGGCGCGGCTGCTGTTGCAGGACGGCGACCACGCGCGCGCCCGAGAGCAGTTGCAGCGGATCCTGGCCGACCGGCCGAAGGAAACTGCGCCGCGCAAGCTGTTGGCCGAGATTGCGCTCGCCGAGCGCGATTTTTCCGCGGCCGAGCAGCAGCTGCAAATGGTCCAGCAACTCGCGCCCGACGACGTGCAGGTCGAAGAACTGCTCGGCAATGTCTACCTTCAATCGGGCCGTACGGAGCTGGCGCTCGCCGCGTTTGAGCGACTTGCAGCCCGGGCCAACGATCGTGCCGCCGGGTATCTCCTGGCGTCAAGCGTGCTCGTGAAATCAAAGCGTTTCGACGAGGCGCGCAGCCGGCTCGAGCGCGCCCGACAACTGGAGAGCGAGAATCCGGCCGTGGATCTCGGTTGGGGCGATCTGCTGGCCCAGACCGGCGATTTCCATCGAGCCCTGGATCACTACCAGCGAGCCCTGGCGTTGCGCCCAGGCTGGGTCGCAGCGCTCAACCGCCTGGCCTGGCTGCTGGCGACTTGCCCGTCGGCGCCGCAGCGCGATGGCGCGCAAGCCGTCGCGCTGGCCGAGTCGATGTGCCGGCAGACTGACCATCCCAGCGCGGGTATGCTCGACACGTTGGCCGCAGCCTATGCCGAAGCGGGGGATTTCGCGACCGCGATCGCCACCGCGACCCGCGCGATCGACCTGGCCCGTCAACACGGCGACGAAACAGCCGTGCGAACCTACCAAGCGCGGTTGGCGCTTTACCGGGATCAGCTTCCGTACCACGAACGCCCGCAGTAAACGCTCGGCGCCCTGCGCAAGCGCGTCGCCAGCGCGCTTCGTCAAGGCAACAGCGCCTGGGCTCGTTCGAGGTTGGCCCGATTCTCCGGCGAGTCGCCGCCGCGTGCGATCGCCTGTTCAAACGCGGCCACGGCCGGGCCGCGCTGCCCGAGCCGCAGCCGGGCCAATCCCAGTTGCTGCCAGACCAGTGGCGAGTCGGGGAAGTAGCGCAAGTAGTCTTCGTAATGCGCTGCCGCTTCACTGTCGCGGTGGTTCAACGCGAGTGCATTGGCCCAATCGAGATACACGATGGCGGCGTCGGGGACTGCCTGCGAGGCCAGGCGAAACTCCTCACAAGCCTCACCCAGGCGTCCCTGATCGAGCAGGTAGCGGCCACGACGGTAATGGATCCCGGCCAGGGCCTCGGAATCGAGCTCCGGCGAGCGCCACCAGCCGATCGTGCAGATCACCAACCCCACAGAGACTGCTACTCCCAGCGCGCGCAGCCAGCGGGCGACGGGCAGATTCCAGCCATTCTCGCGCAAGGCAAGAAAACCTTCGACGACCAAGGCCAGGTAGAGCAGCTCGATGGTCGCCTCGAAGGCCTCGCCAATCTCGTGGCCGCCGAAATTGTCGTTGGCACGAATCGCCGACTGCGTCCCGACCCAATAGCGGATGAAGCTGGCGACCATGCATGCGCCAATGACCGGACCGGCGACGGGCACCGCGTGCCCGACGTTGGGTGTCGCCCGGCGGCGCACCAGGGCGAAAGCGAGCGGCGCCAGCCCCAAGTAAACGACGCTCGCCAGGCTCCACAGCAGTTTCAGCCAATTCAAGTTCAGCGCGGGATGGAAGAACCGCAGATTGTGCAGATTGAACTCGCGTTGGATGTTGCCCTTGCGTGCCCACTCGGGCGTGGCGAACCCCAGGACGCGTTGTCCCCAACTGATCTCTTCGCCGAACATCAGCAACAGCATCGCGCCCAAGGCCACCCAAGCGGCAACCCGAGACATGGACGCCGCAGGCACGTGCCGGCGCAGCGCAGCGGCCGTGGCGAAACAGCCAACCGACGCCACGAGGCATGCCATCGCGCCGAGGGACTCGAACAGGCCATCTTCGCGCACCACGGCCGCGGCCCAGTCGGTACGGTCGATTCGATGGAGCCAGGGCACGAGCGCCTGGATCAACACCACGACCAGCACCAGTGCCCCAGCCGCCAGCAGCATGACGGAGCGCCACGGCGCGGCGCGCGGCGCGCGGCCCGTTGCGCCAGCGACCTCGCGCAGGTCACCGGTCATTTGCCGGATACCTCACGATAGGGCTGCTTGATCTCGTACAACGCGACCCGGTCTTGGATTTTCGCAGCCAAGGCCACGTTGCCTTCTTCGAGCGCCACCTGGACCGCACGTCGGGCCGTGCTGATTGCGCTTTCAAAATCGCCCGTCTCGGCAAGCGCTGCCGCCAAAGTGTCGAGATAAGTGGCAGGAGTCTGCTTGCCGGCGTTGCACACGCGCCGCGCCAGCTCGACGGCCTGCTTGCCATTGCGCAGCGACTGATCGGGAGTGGTCGCCCAAAGCCATGCCAGGAAGTTCGTCGCGCCAAGATGCTGTTCGTTTTCGGCGATGATCGACTGCAGCGTGCGGATGGCATCCGCCACGCGGCCGTCTTTCCAGTAGGCCAAGGCCAATTGCTCTTTGGCCTCTTGGTATTCGGGCTCGAGCTGCACGGCTCTGCCAAACTGTTCGATGGCCTTGGCTGTGTCGCCTTGCAACATCAAGACCCGGCCCAGCCCGTAACACGCCATACCGTTGCCTTCCCAGATTTTCAGGGCCTCTTCGTAGTGCTGGCGCGCGTCGTCGAGGTTGTTCTCCTTGTACTCGTCGGCCGCCTGGCGGGTGAGATTCATACTGCGCACGCTGGGCAGGTCCGAGTCGCCACCTTGCAAGGGGATCGACACCAGAAACAGTGCGGCAACCACGGCCAACGTGGCCCCCAGGATGCGCGCTTCCTGAACACCCAGTGCGCCGCGAAAGCGGAAGAACGACTCGGCCGCCACGCAGCCGAACAGAAAGACGATGACCAACTCGAGGACTTCGCTGCTCGTATAGCCTCCAGAGGCGTAGATGATGAACCAACCCAGAGTCACTAGCGCAATGGGCCAACTGGGCACGGGGATTCCCCAACGGTCCAGGAGCTCGCGCACGGGCGCAAAGGCAAACCGCGCCCAGGGCAAGATCCCCAGGTAGAAAAGCATCCCTAATAACCACGTGGCCTGCATGACGTTGGTCGTCTGGCCCGGCTGAAAAACCTTCATATTGTGCAGCGTGAACTCACCCTGAAAATTCTGACGGTTCATCCAATCGGGCGTGCTGAATCCCAACAGTCGCTGCCCCCAACTGATTTCCTCGCCGAACATGAAAATGCAGACGGCGCCAAACACATAATGCCAGATGCGGTCGTTCCGCTGGGGTGGCTCGTCGCCTTCACCGCTGCGTACGCGGGCGGCGATCCAAAGGAAGGCCACGGCCCCCAAAAGACACAGCACGGCCTCGGCCGACTCGTAAACGCCGTCCTCGCGAAACAGCCAGCCGTCGACCTTGCTCGGCGAGTATTCAGCGGCCAGGAACCGCGGCAGCATTTCGATCGTCAGGACGATGCCCGCGATCACCAGGTAGACCGGCCAAGGAAACACGAGACTCGACATGTGCAAAAACCCTTGCTCGCCGTCAGTCGATTTGTCCTGACCCTCGGGCCGGCGGTGCCCGAGGTGCTTGAGAAACAGGTTGGCCGGCCGCTCCACCAGCACGAACCCGGTCACCGCGATCAGGTTCAACAACAAGAACCGCAGCACGTAATTCTCGGTGACGCGCTGCTGAATCTGATCGTGCACCACCCCCAAGTGGATCAGGTAGAAAACATAGGAACTTCCCCCCAGCAGGACCAGCAGCGGGTGGCCGAGCACTCGCCGCAGCCGGCTCTCCTCGGTCATTAGGCCCCACATCGTACTGGCCACGAACACCGGGAACACCCAGAATACCAGGATCGCACCCAAGGGGTGATCGACCCCGCGGGGAACTTTGCCCGCGGACAGCGTTGCCGGGTCGACAAAGACCCAGAGCTGCGACGTGATAAACACGACGCCGATCGCTGCGCACGCGCCTAGGTACGTCCAATAGGGCCGCCTTCCGGAGGGCAATTCGCGCCCGTAGCGCAGCACCACGCGCGCCAGGTACATACCGCTGCCGAAACAGGCGATCGTGCCGCACAACGTGCGACCGTAGACATGCTTCAGCGGATCGTATTGCGGAAAGTACGCCCGGTAGACCTCGGCCAGCGCCACGCCCGAAGCCCCCACCAAGAAGCACACGCCGGCGATCGAGAGACCATCGACGACGTCTGCCGCCCAGCGTGCCTGGACGGCCAGCGGCTTCATGCCCCGGCCCAGCAAATTAATGCCCAGGTGGGCCAGCAGGAATAATACGGGTGCCAGGAAGTAGAACGTCTCTTCAATCGTCAGCGTCCAGGCCTGGGCGATGCCTTTGTGCACCAGGTCGGGGAAGAACGACTGGGTGAGCGTATAGGTGACGAGCGTCTCGCGCCAATCAACGCGCAAGTAGCCGTGGTCGAACCAGCGTGGCAGGCCGCGCACCAGGTAGGTGTAGGTCAACGCGAAGAAGTAGATCGGGTAGATCCGCGCGGCGCGGTTTTGCAGGTACTGCAGGCCCCAGCGCCACGACATGCGCGTCAATTGATGCCCGTAGCGGTAGTAGATCAAGAACCCGCTCAGCACGTAGAAGACCGGCACGCCGACGTGGAACTCGCGCGAGAAACGGTAGAGCACCTCGCCGAAAATCCGCGGGTCGACAAAGTTGTAGTGGCAGAGGAATACCAGGTACATCATCGCTGCGCGCACGCCGGTCAACGCATCGAAATAGCGTTTGGCTTGAGACATGGCGTGCGAGGTTCCTGCGAAATCTGTCGAAATCAGTTCTGCAATCAATGGCGTTAGGCGACGGTGCGTCGATCGTGCTGAAAACTAGCGGCCGCGCTCGCGGGCCAGAATCGCCTGGATTTCCGCATCGTCGGGTGCCTGTCGCAAGGCCTCTTCGAGCGCGGCGACACCGCCGGCCCGATCGCCCAAACTCAGCCGGACGATCCCCAAGTTGAAATAGCCGGCTACGTTGCCGAGGCCCAGCTCGACGGCGCGCGCAAATGCTTGTTCTGCTTCAAGCAAACGATTCTCGGCGCGAAAAGCCTGACCGCGGAAAAACCAGGCGCGGGCACTATCCGCATCGAGTTCGAAGGCCCGATCGAGCGCACGATGGGCCGCGGCCGGATTGCCCAGTTCCAGCAGCGCCTGGGCCAGGGCCAGGTGGATTTCGAGGCGACCCGGCTCCAGTCGGGCGGCCGCCTCGAAGTGGGCAATCGACTCAGCCGGCTGGCGCTCGCGCAATAGCGCGAGAGCCACGTTCATGTGCGCAACGCCGCTCTCCTGGCCCACGTCGAGACAGCGCTGAAACAGGGCATGCTCAGCGCGCCAATAGCCCGCTTGCACGTAGGTCACTGCAGCCAGCGAGACGACGGCCGCGCTCGCTACGGCGACCACGGCCATTCGCCAGAGCCGCCCACGACGGGCCAACTCGGCCGCCAGGCAGACCACCGCGCCAAAAACGCCCAGAAGCGGACCATACGTATACCGATCGGCGTGCGCCTGCATCCCGACCTGCACAACGCCCATCACTGGCACCAGGGTCCCCAAGTACCACAGCCACCCGACGAGGAGTTGAGGGCGCGGCTTTCGCTGCGACCAAGCCGCGACGGTAATCAACACGAGCACCGCGCCACTACCAACCACCTGCCAGGCCGGCAACCCGCCGCGCGCATGCGGATAGAGCACGGCCAGATCCACGGGCCAGATCGCTTGACGAAGATACTCGACGTATGCCACGGATGCGTTGGCGAGCCGCACGGCCAGCGGCAGTGTCTCGGTATCGGCTCGAGCAACCTGTTGTGCGTCGAGCGTGAGCCAGCAAGAGGCCAGGGTGAGCACCAACAACGGCAGCTTTTCGACAACCCGGCTTCGCCAGGTCGATGTACCCAGGCGCTCCAGCGGCCAATAGTCAAGCAGTAGGAGAGCCATCGGCAAGGTGACCCAAGTCGGCTTGGCCATGAGGCTCAAGGCAAAGCACAGCCACACGACCCCGTACCAACGCGGCCCACCACCGCGGGCGAAGCGCGTATAGGCCCCGATGGCCAGCAGGCAAAACATCATCGCCAGCAGGTTCTTGCGCTCGGCCACCCAGGCCACGCTTTCGACCGCAAGTGGGTGCACCGCAAACAGCGCGGCGACCAGGGCGCTCGACCCGACCGTTCTGGTCAACGACACCAAGACGGCAAATACCAGATACGCGTTTGCCGCATGCAGCCCAACATTGACCAAATGGTGGGCACCCGGGCGCTCAACGCCGAACAATTGGCAGTCGAGCATATGCGACAACCAGGTCAGCGGGTGCCAATTGCCGGCATGCCGAGTCGTCCAGGCCCACCGCCAGCCTGCCGTTGAAAAACCATGGCTGACCATGTCGTTTCGCCAGACGTAGTCTTGATCGTCGTACTCCAGGAAGGGGTAAGTGGCCACTCGGGCATACAACGCCACGGTGGTCAATGCCAATGCGAGCGAAATTGCCCAGAGGAACAGCGTAGGCCGGCTTGCCCCGGGGGCGGTTGCCTGCGCCGCGCGATCGGCTTTGCGGTGCAAACCTCGACGAGCCAGCGGACACCCCCGGCGACGGGCGGCAATGACCGTGAGACGGGCAAGACTGCGAAAAACCCACTTTAAGAACCGCCATTGAGGACTGTCAAAGCGATCGGTCCAATGGGGCGGTTTGGCCCTGTATAAACGTGCGAGCCGCGCCAATCGGCCCGGTTGGCTCGCCCTCAAGCGTCTTGGAATCGCCCGTGACCGCAACGCCCCGTCTTGCCGATCCGCCGCCGTCCGCAAGTCCGTCGTGGCAAGTAGCGGCCGCGGTCATCTGCGCGGCGATTTTGCTCGTCTACGGCACGGCGCTGACTGCCGAGTTCATCAGCTGGGACGACCCGGTCAACGTCACCTCGAATAAGGTCCTGCACCAACCGTGGTACGTGGCCCTGGCGTACTTCTGGACCCGGCCGTTTGCCGATCTCTACGTGCCTGTCACCTATACCTCCTGGTTGATCGAGTCGCGGCTCACCGAACTGGCCTTCGGTGTCGCGGCCGACGAGATCGCACAACGCCCGGTCTTGTTCCACGGCGCAAACCTGGTGTGGCATGCGCTGGCGTCCTGCGGCGTCTGGCAACTCCTGCGGTACCTGGTCCACCATCGTCTGGCAGCCCTGGTCGGCGCATTGTGTTTTGCCCTGCATCCGTTGCACGTCGAAAGCGTCGCCTGGGTCACCGAAGCCAAGGGTTTGCTCTCGGCAGCGTTTGCCGTATGGGCCATCGTCTTGTGGCTGCCGGCCGAGGTACGAACTGAGCCGGCGAACCGCTGTCAGCATCGCCCTGGGTGGGCGCTGGCGAGTTACGTTCTCAGCCTGCTTGCCAAACCCTCAGCAGTTGTCGTGCCGCTGATCGCGTTGGCAATCGACCGCTTCCTGGCGGTCCGCCCGGCGCGGCGCAGCCTGGCGAGCGTCGCGCCGTGGCTGCTGGCCGCCGCGCTGTGCTCGCTGATCACTCAGCAAATCCAAACGACACTGGTCACCGAATTGCCCAAGCTCGGCTTCGGCGAGCGCGCGCAAGTTGCCGCAACGGCCTTGCGATTTTACGTCGTCAAGACGGTCGCACCCGCCGGACTCTCGCCGGATTACGGCGCCACGCCGCAGCAAGTGCTCGCCACGGCCAGCGCGCTCGATTTCGCCGTGCCGGTCGCCGTGACTTGCGCAGCCTTCTTGCTCCCGGGGCGAAAGCGCTGGCTGGCGGCCTGGCTGATCTTCGTGGCGGCGCTGTTGCCGGTTCTGGGCTTGGTGCCGTTCAACTACCAGCAGTTTTCTACCACCGCCGATCGCTACGCCTACCTGGCGTTGATTGCGCCGGCATGGATGGTCGCGGCCGTCTGCGCTCGCCTGCCGCGAAGATGGCTGGCGACCATCGGCGTGCTGCTCCTTGTCACGCTCAGTGTGCTGAGCTTTCGGCAGACCTTGCTTTGGCACGACGACCGAGCGCTGTTCCAGCATGCTTATGAGCTGAATCCGCGCAGTTGGGTCGCTTGCAATGCGCTTGGTCACGCGGCCGTCCGTCGCGGCGAATGGTCCGAGGCCGAACGCTGGTACCGAGAGGCCGCGGCGATTCAGCCCGCTGCCGCGGGAGCCTACGTCAACCTTGGACGAATCTGCGAACTGCAAGGGCACACCGACGAGGCCGTCGCCTACTACCGCAAGGCTCTCGTCCTCCGGCCCGATTACCCCAAGGCCATCGAGGCCCTCCAGCGGCTGGGCCAGGTACGTTCCGGCCCCTGAGCTATGATGGCAGCATCGCACCGCCGGCGTGCTGGCCGCGGCGTCGAACCCGTGATGGAACGCATCGTGTCAAGTACCGCCGGCAAGCAGACGGTTCGCCGCGAACTGCGTTACGCGCCGCTCGCGTTGGCGTTGGTCGTGGTCGTCGTGTTCGGCCGCACGCTCGCGTTCGACTTCTGCGGCTATGACGATCAGGTCTATGTTAGCGCCAACGAGCGCGTGATGCGGCCTTCTTGGGGGGCGTTCGCCGCCTTCTGGACGGCGCCATATCACGGTGTATACATCCCGGCCGGATATTCGCTGTACCTGGCGATCTCGGCGGCAGCCGTGGCCCTGGGCCACGGCACGCGCGAGACGGCCGACCCGCTCCTCTTTCATGCCGCGGCTGTCGCCCTGCATGCCCTGGCCACGGTCCTGGTGTTTGCGCTCCTGACGCGCCTCGGCACATCGCGCCGTGCAGCAGGTTGCGGCGCAGCCTTGTTTGCTGTGCACCCGGTGCAGGTGGAAAGCGTGGCGTGGATTTCCGGGCTGCCAGGGCTGCTTGGCACGTGCCTCGCACTGGGGGCGATGATTCTGTTTCTTGATTTGCGCGCTGCTACCAGCCACGGTCGAACGGTGCGTGGCGTCGCCGGGGGACGCTATGCAGCTGCGACGGCGCTGTTCGTGTTGGCGACCGTCGCCAAGCCGCTGGTCGTAATGGTGCCGGCGATCGTGGGTCTGCTCGATGTCGCCTGGTTTCGGCGTCCCTGGCAATCGGCCTTGGCCCTGCTGTTGCCCTGGCTGGGCGCGGCATTCGCCGTGACTTGCGTCACGATCGGCGAGCAGACCGACGCCTCGATGCTGCTCGCAAATCCCTGGCCTTGGAGGCCGGTGATCGCGCTCGATGCCCTGGGGTTCTATCTCGCCTGCCTGGTCTGGCCCTGGCGATTGGTCCCGGACTACGGCCGCACGCCCCAGGCACTGATTGCCGCGCTGCCGGCGCAGAGTGGTTACATCGCGGCAACCGTGCTCGTGGTGCTTGGCTCGGCCGTGCTCGCCTGGAAGACTCGCAACCGCGCCGCCTGGATCGTTCCCGTGGTGTTTGCGTTGTCAGTGGCACCGGTGCTCGGGCTCGTGACGTTCGGCCATCAAGACATTTCAACCGTGGCCGACCGTTATTTGTATCTCGCCATGCTTCCCGTCGCGTGGCTCTTGGCACTCGTCGTCGATCATCGCCGTGCGGAGAACGCCCGCTGGACCCTCGTGCTTGGCGGCTGCCTGGTACTGCTGGCCGGGGTCTCCTTCCAGCAGCAGAGCCTCTGGCGAGATCCCGTTACGCTGGCCGAAGGAGTCTTGCGCACAAACCCAGCGAGTTGGATCTTTGCGTCGATTCGGGCAGAGCAACTCGACGACGACCCTGCGGTAGCGGCCGCACTTTACCAAGAGGCCGCTCGGCGAAACCCGCAGAGTCTCAGTGCCTTGCACAACCTGGGCAAGTGGTACCACAACGCGGGCCAGTTCGACGACGCATTCGCCTGTTACGAGCGAGCCCTGGCTCTGGCGCCCGGGCAAACGCGGATCATGAATTCCGTCGGCATGGCACGGGCCGCTCGCGGCGAGCTTGTGCAGGGGATCGAGATGTTTCGCCGGGTGTTGGCGGCCGACCCCAGCTATGTCTATGCCCGAATCAATCTGGCCGACGCGCTCGCCGCGACGGGGGACTTTTCGCAAGCGGCCCGCGAGATGAACGACGCCGCCCGACGCGACCAGACCGCGAGCCTCTACTCGCGTGCTGCGTTGCTCTGGGTCCAGGCCGGGCAACCGACCGAAGCCGAGGCCTGCTTCCGCGCCGCGCTGCGCCTCGATACGCGCGACCCGGCGATGCACGCGCAGCTGGCCCAGGTGCTGCTGCAGACCAATCGGACAGACGCAGCCGTGGATCATCTGCGTCGAGCCTGCCGTTTGGCGCCCCAGCGCACAGAGCTGCGCATCAATCTGGCCACCGCCTTGTTGCAAATGGGCCGCGCCGACGAGGCCGAGCGCGAGCTGCGGGCCACATTGCACGAACACCCTCGCGATGCGAACGCACACTACAACCTGGGGGCGATCCTCTCGCGCCGGGGGCAGCACGCCGCGGCTGCGGCCGAGTTTCGTGCCGCACTGGACGCCCAGCCCACGTTGCTCGAAGCGCGACTCTCGCTGGCCGCGACCTTGGCATCGCTGGGACAACTGGCCGCAGCCGTGGCCGAGTCGCAACGAGCCCTGGCCGACCATCCCGATTCGGCGCTGGCACATCATCAACTGGCACTGTTGCTCGACCAGCAAGGACGGCGCAACGAGGCGCTCGCTCATTTGCGCAAGGCCATCGAAATCGCGCCCAACTACACGGCCGCCAGGCAGGACCTGCAGCGGATCGAGGCCGGGAGCTAACCGAGGCTGCGGCCGAACCGGTCAGCTGTAGAGCTGCCCGCGTCCCGGCGGCGAGAAGGCATTGCGAAAATGCTCGATCGACGGCCGCCTGCCCGCCGGCCAGGTCACGGCAACCACGTCGAACCGTGCGGCGCACGCCAAGAGGCCGTGTGCCTTGAGATAAACCAGCGCAAGGCGTGCCAGGCGGCGTTGTTTTTCCGGACCAACCGCCTCGGCAGGGTGGCCCCGGCGATGCGAGCTGCGCGTCTTCACTTCGACAAACACGACGGTGCGGCCGTCGACCGCCACCAAGTCGAGTTCGCCTGGTCGCGAACGGTCGCCCTGAGCCACGATCTTGTAGCCCAGCCGGCGCAAATAGCGCGCCGCGGCGCGCTCACCGCGTCGCCCCAAGGGCAGCGATTGCCGCCAGGCTTCCGGGACGAGCCGCAGCATCCAGCCCAACGTGTTTCCGGTTGCGTGGCCCTGCATGCTGACTGCCCCGTCCCGCCGGTCAGGACGGGTCGAATTACACGCTGGCCTTCTTGTCCTTGCCGCCTCGATCGGTGCGCTTCTCGGTCAGCCGCACCGCCTTGCCCACGCGGTCGCGCAGGTAGTAGAGCTTGGCCCGGCGGACAACACCCGAGCGCTTGACCTCGATCTTGGCGATTTTCGGCGAGTGCAAGGGGAACTTGCGCTCCACCCCTTCGCCCTGCACGATGCGGCGCACGGTAAACGTCTCGCGGCTGCCGGCCCCGGCGCGGGCGATCACCACACCATTGAAGATCTGGATTCGCTCCTTGTCGCCTTCCAAGATCCGGGTATGGACGTCGACCGTGTCGCCGATCTCGAATTTCGGCTTGTCCGGGCGGAGGCTCGATTTCTCCACGAGCGAAAGAATCTTGTGTGTCATCTCAGGGGGTCCTTTCTTCAGGTTGGTTCGGGGAGGCCGCTTCGGGCTGTGCCGGATGGATGCCCGGCGGCTGCGCCTCGCGACTGCGCGTCCGGAGCTCCTGTTGCTGACGGCGCCATTGGGCGATCTGGCCGTGGTTGCCAGTCAGCAGGATCTCGGGCACGCTTCGGCCGCGGAACTCGCGCGGCCGGGTGTATTGTTCATGCTCCAAGAGTCGTTCTGTGCCCGAAAACGAATCCTCGCGGCTACTGTCTTCGTGTCCTAACACGCCGGGCAGCAATCGCATGACCGCGTCGATCACAACCATCGCAGCGACTTCGCCCCCGTTGAGCACATAGTCGCCGATCGACACCTCGTCGGGCGCGAGGATGTCGATCACGCGTTCGTCAAATCCTTCGTATCTCCCACAAATCAGTACGAGCCGTGGCTTCTCGGCCAGTTCCTCGATCACCGCCTGCGTCAGCCGGCGGCCTTGCGGCCGCAGCAGCACGACATGGCCTGGTTGCGTGCCTGATTCGGCCTGCACCGCTTCGACACACTCCACCACCGGCTTGACCATCAGGACCATGCCGGGTCCACCGCCATAGGGCCGATCGTCGACGCGCTGATGTTTGCCCTCTGCCCAGTCGCGGATGTTGTGCAACCGAACGTCGATCAACCCTTGCTCGATCGCGGCCTTCAACAGGCTCTCGTTCAAGTAGCCCGAGAACATCCCGGGAAACAGGGTCAAGACATCGAACCGCATGGCGCGTCTGCAACCGCCGCAATAGCGCCCCTCCGGGCAGGCGCTCAGCCGGCGGCCTCCTCGGCGGCCGGTTCCGCGGCCGCGGCTTCCGCGGCATCGGTCGGGCCGGACTCGTCACTAACCTCGGCAACGGCTTCCGGTTCGGGCTTCTTCGGCGGCTCGGGCAGCGGCGGTGCCGGCGGTACGACCTTCGGCATGGCCAGCCGCGCGCGGGCGTCGGTCTGTGCCGCGACGTGCGTGCCGTCGAGACCGTACTTCTTGATCAGCACGCGCACCTTGTCGCTGGGCTGCGCGCCGACGCTAAGCCAGTACTTGATCCGCTCGCCGTCGAGCAGGGCCCGGGCGTCGGTGTCCGGCACCATCGGGTCATACGTGCCCAATTCTTCCAACACCTCGCCGTCGCGCGGCTGCCGCGAGTTGGTCGCGCAGATGCGGAAGAACGAGCGGTGCTTCCGGCCGAATCGTTTCATGCGAATGCGTACTGCCACAGAATCTCCTCGCTTTTGGTGAACGTAATTGCTGGTTTTTTGTCGTGGGGCTGTGAGATCATCCGCGATCGCCGCGACGGCGCTTGCGGGCTTCTTTTTCGCGCTGCTTGCGCAGCCGGGCCTTTTCCGAGTTGCTCAACCGTTTGCCGGTGCCTTGCTTCTGCTTGAGCAGCTTGGCGCCGGGATTGAGAAACCCGCCCGAGGCGAGCTGCTGCACGTGCCGTAGACGCTCGCG